>JBAXGL010000369.1:0-2108 GCA_037139375.1 Bacteroidales bacterium
TAGCTATTTTCGAACAAGTTTGTCGGTTCAGTTTACTGTATTGGAAATCGGTATCACGTCAATGGCTACCTGTCATATTGCGCTATCCTGAAATGTTAGCGCAAATAGCTCCACATTTTAAATACAAGGATTGGGGTGAATTGGGCAGCGAAAGTTTGTGGTTTTTGTGACAAGAACCAAGACAAAAGAACAAAGAACAAAGACAAAAGACAAAAGAGCCAAGACAAGAAATGGCAGTTAAAATATTAAAACAGCATTTGTTTATGCCTACCGGCAAAAAGCCGAGGATATTTATTTTGTGCCAGACCAATAAACTTATTAGCTGAGCCTATACATTGTAATACCAATGATGAGATAAGCTCCTCACTAGTTGTAATTTATAGTTTATACGAAACTCATTTACCGTCATTATACGACAAATAGCTCCTATTTATACCGTATTTTTACGACAAAATATACGAGTTTATACCGTACTTTCTCGACAAAATATTATCTTTGTCATCTGAAATTTAATTGTTTATAAGCATGAATCGCCGTTTATTAAATGAATTAAGACATTGGAAGGATACCCCTGACCATAAACCTATTGTATTACGGGGTGCCCGCCAGGTAGGTAAAACAACTTTAGTGCGAATGTTCGGTGTTGACTTTGATAATTTCTTCGAGTTGAACTTGGAGCGAAAAGCTGAGTGTGAATTATTTGAAAAATACGATGATGTGTTAGAATTACTCAGAGCCATATTCTTCAAATTTGAGAAAATACCTAAATCAGGCGATAAAACATTGCTTTTTATCGATGAGATTCAGAATTCGGCGAGGGCTGTTGCTATGTTGCGTTATTTTTACGAAGATGCAAAAGAAATATATGTAATCGCTGCAGGTTCACTGCTCGAAAGTTTAATGGAAATGAGGCAAATTTCGTTTCCGGTTGGTAGAGTGCGTTATCTGGCATTACGACCTTGTTCATTCTTGGAATTTTTGGATGGAATGGGAGCCACCTTTGCTGCTGAAGCCATTTTAAATCAGGAAGCACATTATATTCACGAAAGACTACTGAAGTATTTCAACGAATATAGCTTGGTAGGTGGCATGCCCGAAGCAATCAACAAGTATTCCGAAAATAACAGTATTTTGGCGGTAAAAACTGTTTATGATTCACTGATTGAATCGTACAGTAATGATGTTGAGAAGTATGCCGATACAGAACTTAAAGTGCGAACCATTCGTCACATTTTGAATGCTGGCTGGAGTTCAGCAGCTGAGACCATCAGTTTTGAAAAGTTTGGAGAAAGTACTTATGTATCGAGAGATATGGCGAATGCTTTCAGAACCTTGGAAAAAGCCTTTTTGCTGGAATTGACTTATCCTACTACCGAAACTCGTTTACCCAACCATCCAAACTATAAATTACGACCTCGACTCTTTTGGCTAGATACAGGCCTGGTAAATTACAAAGCTAAAATACAATCAGCCGTTTTTGATGCGGTAAATATCACAGATGTTTGGCGAGGAAGAATTGCAGAACATATTGTTGCTCAAGAACTTTTGTCAATTGAAAATTCTGTTTCTGCCAGTCGTAGTTTTTGGCGACGCCATAAAATAGGTTCCGAAGCTGAAGTCGATTTTGTATATGTATTTAAAAGTATGTTGATTCCAATCGAGGTAAAAAGTGGCACGAACTCCAAACTTAAATCACTGCATTTGTTTATGGAGGATGCGCCCCACAATATTGCTGTGCGAGTGTGGTCGCAACCGCTGTCCATTGATATGGTTACTACTCATCAAGGCAAGGAGTTTCGGCTCGTAAATTTACCTTTTTATTATGTGTGCATATTGGCAGAAATATTGGAAAAATTGTTTGTTGTAAAATAATAGGCAAGGAAAAAATTCCTATTACATTAGGAGGCAAGTTGCAATGCTATATTTATGCTACACGGAAGAAAATAGGCATAACTGGTTGGATAATAAAATATCTCAGGCATTGAAATCAAGTCCAACCAAAGCCACTGAGAAGCAGTTTCAATGCAGCTGAACTCTTTAATAATTAATCATTAAAATGGCAGTTTGAGGAATCAGGCTGCTTTTTTTGTGTCTGATTGGAAATAGAG
>JBAXGL010000370.1:0-2101 GCA_037139375.1 Bacteroidales bacterium
GAGCAGAAATGGATCAAAGTTGTACGAAAACTATGTACAACTTAAACCCGAAAATAGGATTTTATTGGGGCGTCTTGAGTGGGCTGAATACTGGTTTAAGTGTTCACGATCAAAGTGCTAACGCAACTGATTTAGCTCTTGCTGATCCCGAAATTATGGCATCTATTTTATTTTTTAATAAATATGCCGGACAAATATTTCCTGCAACTGCGACTGCTGGATATTCTGTGTTTCACGAAGGTCTTAATTCTGATAATACTACAAAATTCTCAGAAGCTCAATTTTTTAAATGTTCGATGAGCAATGTATCACGGTACAAAAAAATATGTTTAGCATACAAAGCACAAGGAGCCCAAATGGATGACACTGTGGCGGTTGTTAATGGTCAGGTTTATCAACGAGATAAGCAAACAGGATACAACGATGCTGGTTGGGATATTGAAGAAGGCAATTATGAACGCTGGATTTATCAAATCAAAGCCGATTCCACTTCTATCGGTCGTTATCGTTTGCGTGGTCCTTTGACGGTGAATTCTTCAAAATACGATCGTTTTGCTCGCTCGTTCCAAAGCAGTAAAAAAGGTAAAACCATGTATTTTAAGTTTCACGACGAGATGTTTAGTCCTACTAATCTGCCGAAAAGTTTGAAATTCTCAATTACCTATCTCGATTCAATAGCCAACTCAACATGGGAATTCAGATACAAAGATATAAATGGTGTTACTCAATCGCCCGTTAAAATTACAGGACTAGGTGATAAACAATGGAAAACTGTGACGACAACAATCACTGATATGGATGTGACGCATTCAGGGGTATTTGGCTCTGATTTTATGCTGGTGAATACCGACAACATTGACGATATTTTTAACGGTATCGAGGTGGATATTGAACGAGGTGGATCTGTCGGAATTCCTGTGTCGATCAACCAAAATATGATTCAACTGTTCCCAAATCCAGTAAAATCGGTTTTACGTTGGACATATAGCCCCCAAGTTGATTGTGTTAAGATTTATGGTGTCAATGGCGTCTTAGTTAATCAGTCAACCCTCACACAGGGTGGTTCTATTGATGTAAGCCTATTAAGAAATGGGATGTATTTTTGCCAATTCTGCAAAGGAAATCAAATCATTCACTCCCAAAAATTCATAAAGGAATAAAATGCTTGTAATAGGGAATTTAAACACGCACTTTTGAAAATTACTACGATGAAACGAGCACAACAAGTAAATTTTGACACAAATATCTATGATTTCGTGCGAGTTCCATGTGACCTAATAAATAAATTATGAACACATGAAAAATTCAACATTATTTGGGTTAATGATCTTAATTTTAATTCCGTTACGGGTTTTTGCTGATTTACAGCCAGATTCGATAGTCAAAAAGTATGAGGCGCATAAATATAAAACGATGGCTTATCGATTGTTGCGTCCCATAAATTTTGATTCAACAAAGGTTTACCCGGTTGTTATTACATTGCATAACGGTCCCGGAATGGCTGATTCTACTCAGAGTTCATACAATATTAGCAATTTGCGGCCGATGAACGCTTCTTTTACCCAAGAGCCTTTACGGTCAGATTATCCTGCTTATATTTTTGCTCCTCAGGCGAATAGTGCTTGGGGGAATAGTGAATTAAAACTTTGCAAGGAAATTATTGCCACCTTTCCATCTGTAGATATGTCGCGCATTTATGTGATGGGGCAATCGATGGGAGGAGTTGGTACTTACACCTTTTTAATTCTGGATCCGTCCTATTTTGCTGCAGGCATAGCCGCTTCTGGATTAGCCGATGTAGCGGACGCACCTAAATTGATTAATAGTAATATTTGGGCAATTCATGGGAGTACAGACCAAACAGTCTCATTTAAAAAAGACTCACTCTTCTTCCAAGCAATGAAAACATTGAAAGGTCGAATGAAATTTACTACCCTGATTGGTATAGGTCACAGTGCCGAAACCCGTATGATCAGAACTTACCAAATGTCTGAAACACCTGTAATTAATTATCCTGTAGACTCTTTAAAGAAAGGGTATATCACTCAAGCTGCCGGTCCGGATTTTGACCCCGAACCAAACACAATGAAATGGATGTTTT
>JBAXGL010000371.1:0-2100 GCA_037139375.1 Bacteroidales bacterium
GAACGCCCATTCAACATTCTGAAAATCGGATTAACACGCAACCGCGAGGAGCTTTACGAACGAATTAATCGACGAGTAGATGAGATGATGGCGCAAGGGTTACTCGAAGAGGCAAAAGCGCTTTATCCACACAAACAGTTGAATGCGCTAAACACGGTGGGTTACAAAGAGTTTTTCAACTATTTCGAAGGCAACTACACGCTAGACGAAGCCGTCGATAAAATCAAACAAAACTCGCGTATCTACTCAAAAAAGCAGATGACGTGGTTTAAGCGAGATACCGACATACATTGGTTTCATCCTGACCAAGAAGCGGAAATCAGTGAGTTTATAAACGATTATTTATCAACAAATTAACAAAAAAAAGACATCAAGTAATTTGATGTCTTTTTTGCTCCAGTTGATATCTAACGCTCGTTATACTAAGCGGAAATCGACTTGTTTCTTTTCGAGGTTAGCGCGAGCAATCTGAATGGTTACAGGACTACCTAGACGGAATATTTTCTTGTTCTTGCGCCCCACCAAGCAGTAGTTTTTATGATCGAACTCGTAGTAGTCGTCGTCTAAATCGCGCATCGGCACCATGCCTTCGCATTTATTGGCATTGATTTCGACATAGAATCCCCATTCGTTTACGCCTGAGATTACGCCATCGAAGGTCTGTCCGAGTCGCTCACTCAAGAACTCCACTTGTTTGTATTTGATGGAAGCACGCTCAGCACTGGCCGATAATTGTTCCATATCGGAGCAATGCTTGCACATCTCTTCGTATTTTTCGGCATTCACGCTGCGACCATCAGATAGATAACGCTCGAGCAGTCGATGCACCATCATATCAGGATAACGACGTATAGGCGACGTAAAGTGGCTGTAGTGCTCGAATGCCAAGCCATAGTGACCTATGTTCACCGTCGAATAGACAGCCTTGGCCATGGTGCGGATGGCGATGGTCTCAATCATATCCTCTTCGTTGGTGCCTTGCACCCGATCGAGGAGTTTGTTTATGGATTTGGAAACGTCAGTTTTCGAACCATCCGTTTTGAGTTTGTAGCCAAAACGGCGAATGAACTCGGCAAAGTTTTCCATCTTCTCGGGGTTTGGCACATCGTGCACTCGGTAAACGAACGTTTTGGCATTTTTACCTTTCGGCGTTTTACCAATCAGCTCGGCTACTGTCTTGTTGGCAAGCAACATAAACTCTTCAATCAAATGGTTCGAGTCTTTTGTCACCTTAAAATAGACGTCAACTGGCTTTCCTTTTTCGTCAATATCAAACTTTACCTCATGGCGGTCGAAATTGATTGCTCCCGCTGCAAAACGACGTTCTTTCATCGTCTTTGCCAACTTATTCAACGAGAGAATCTCGTCTTTGAAATCGCCTTCGCCAGTTTCTATAACAGCTTGTGCCTCTTCATAAGTGAAACGTCTGTCGGAATTGATAACCGTTCGACATACGCGTGAAGTCTTAACCTCTGCCTGTTCGTTCATCTCAAAAATAGCTGAGAAGCACAACTTCTCCTCATTTGGACGCAACGAACACAACCCGTTAGACAATCGCTCAGGCAACATTGGAATCACTCTATCAACAAGGTAAATGGATGTGGCACGACTATACGCCTCTTTATCTAACGCTGAATCGGGTTGCACATAGTGCGACACATCGGCAATGTGAACGCCCACTTCATACAATCCGCTGGGCAGTTTGCGGAACGAAAGTGCATCGTCGAAGTCTTTTGCATCCTTCGGGTCGATTGTAAATGTGGTTATTTGTCGGAAATCTTCACGTCTGGCAATCTCATCTGCCGTAATATCACTAGGAATGGCTTCGGCAGCTTTTTCGATGGCTTCTGGATATTTGTAAGGCAATCCAAATTCTGCCAAAATAGCGTGTATCTCGGTGTTATTATCTCCTGCATCACCAAGGATGTCAATCACCTCGCCAAATGGATTCTTCGCTCGCTCGGGCCATTCGGTAATGCGAACAACGGCTTTCTGTCCGCTTTTACCGCCTTTTAGTTTGTTTTTGGGAATAAAAATATCGTTTGCCAACACTTTGTTGTCGGTAATCAAGAACGCAAAATTTGGTTGAATTTCGAGTAC
>JBAXGL010000372.1:0-2075 GCA_037139375.1 Bacteroidales bacterium
CGTCCTTTGGTGGTATAATCGATAAACCAGAACATTCCTTCTTCTTTTTCCCGATTTTTACGCACTTCTTCAAAGGTTTTTCTGTCCATCGCCGGTGGTGGTGTTTTGGCATCGCCTACTTCCGCAAAAATTACATCGCGGTGTTCTGTTTTCTCACCGTTCAGTACTTTCAAAAACGATTTTCCCTGCACATTTCGCGGATAAGAATAACCCAGATAATCAAACAAAGTGGGGAAAACATCTATATTGCTCACCTGTGCTTTCACGTGTTTGTGGTCGGTTATTCCGGGGATTTTCACAATCATGGGTACACGAATCAGCGTTTCCTGAAATCCACCGGTTTTGGCTACAATGCCATAATTACCGCCCCAATCGCCATGATCGGACATAAAAACAACTATGGTATTTTTATCGAGTCCCAATTCTTTCAATTTGTCTAAAAACATACCAATAGCATGGTCTACAAATGTTATCTGACCGTAATAGGTAGCTATCACGCGACGTCTTTCAGCATCGGTATAATTGTTTGTTCCCACTGCTTGTGTCTGTACAAAATGTTTAAACGGCGCACCTTTCCAGTCAAACTCCGGATGGGCCATAATCACATCCTTCGGATTATACATCGAGTAATAAGGTTCAGGTACAACCGTTGGCCAATGCGGGTCGCCAAACGAGAAATAAAGCATAAAAGGTTTTTCCTTGTTTCGCTCCAGAAACTGGATGCCATCTTCGGCAATCCGATACGTTGGGCAATGCTCTTGCGGAAAAGGCATCGGGCCAGGCACAAGCCCTTCCAGCAGCATTTTCGATTTTTCAAAACCCGGACGTGGATCTTTTCTCAAATAGGCATTTACTTTTTTATCTGCTTCCGTTATTGTTCCATGTATTCTTCCAAAATGTCCGGTTTCTTCCCAATAATCGAAATTTTTGGCTAAGTAAGCATCATCAAAACAATGATTTTTTCCTGCAATTCCAATGGTATATCCTTTGGCTTTAAGTGGCTCAACAAATGTCCACTCGTTCTCTTTTAATTGATTGTCATTAAAAACCTTACCGGTTCGGTGAACGTACTTTCCTGTAAAAATACTGGTACGACTGGGAACGCTGATTGGGCTCACACAGTAAGCATTTTCAAACGCTTTTCCTTCTTCAGCTAATTTATCCAGATTTGGAGTTTTGATAATGTGATGACCCATATAACCTGCAAAATCATAGCGATGTTGATCATCCATGATAATGACCACGTTCATTGGCTTTTGTGCTTGCATTATAAGTGGCAATGCACTTAGAATTGGAAGTATTTTTCTGTATTTCATGCTGTCAGAATTCCATTAAGGTGCGTCTAAATGTGAAGTTCTATTTTCCAACTCTTTAACAGTCTTGTAATTTTCATTGTAATTTCTCATTCTTCGATATGAAATGGATGTCGTGTCCATTTTTGGCACAAACTTCGAAATCAATTCAAACTGTTGTACTGCCAACTGAGAACTTTCATCTTTGTTTGGATTGCATTTTTCGTAATCGTGGTTTCGTTTATCACCACAAAACCAGAGTGTATTATATCCATCCATAATCCATTCGGAGAGTCTAATCATCCTAAAACGACTGTGGTCAGTATGAATCCAATCTCTTCCTTTGAATGCTTCTCCCTTTAAAGCCGGTAAAAAACTCTTTCCATCAAACTTCTCATTTTGAGGCAGTTTGATATCCATAATTTGAGCTAAGGTTGGCAGCATATCTGTAAAATCGACCAAAGCCAACTGAGGTTCATTTTTCTTCAAAATGCCTGGCCCTCGTACTATCAATGGCACTCGCGGTCCTCGCTCTTCTACCACACTGCCTTTCCAGCCGGTTGTGGCATTATCGGCTGTGAAAATTATGATTGTATTGTCATAGATACCCAATTCCTTCAACTTTCTAACCAACTTACCCACTTCATAATCCAAATATTCTATATCGGCTTTCAGTGTTCCCGCTGTTTTCTGTTTCGTCCCATCGGGATTGTAAAGTTGCTTCCCACCAGCATCACGTTTCGGTGTTTCAACATATTTCCAATCCAAGATTTGCGAACCTTT
>JBAXGL010000373.1:0-2074 GCA_037139375.1 Bacteroidales bacterium
AAACATTCAACACACACGATACACCCCGCGAGGTTGTACCAGAATGGAGACTATGAACGCTGTATCGAATCTTGTTTGCATCGCATCGAAGAGGAGAAACTTACGACTGAATGGTTTTCATTAATCGTAAAATCATTTGCAAACTCCGGGAAACTGAAAGAAGGCGACCAAATCATTCAAAAAATAATCGGTTCTTATTCAGCAACCGCTGAAATGTACTATATTTATGCCTCGTTTTTGAACGAACAAAATGAAACCGGCGTATCGGAAACTTTGCTCAAGAAAGCCATTTATCTGAATCACGAACATGCGCTATCACATTTAATGCTTGGCGAACTACTAATTAAACAAGGGAAAACACAGATTGCCATCAAGCACTACGAAACGGTGATACGGCTTCTCGAAAAATACAGTGACGACGAATTGGTACCCGACTCTGATGGATTAACCGCAGGTCGAATTAAATCATTGGCAGAAAGCATACTAGTAAACTTATAATCGTTTGATGACGAATATTACTCCTCAAATATGGATAGCGAAAAAGAGATTCTGATAGAAAGAGCAAAAAAGATAGCCGGAAGGAAAAACCGCGATACGAATGTCGCAGTGGAGCAGATTTCTGTTGTTGAGTTTCAATTGACTCCTGAGCGCTATGCTTTTGCAGAGAGTTTTGTATTGGAAGTACTTTCGCTCAAAGAAATAACAACGATACCAGGCACACCAGATTTTGTGATGGGGGTGATTAATTTGCGAGGAAGGGTTGTTTCGATCATTAATTTGAAAACTCTTTTTAATCTGAAAGAACGTGGATTGACGGAACTAAACAAAGTGATGATTCTTAAAAACGAAACCATGGAATTTGGAGTGGTAGCAGATGCCATTCTGGGTAACGCCATTATTGATCTCAGCACATTGAGTGCACCTCCCATCAACCTAGATAATGCGGGAGTAGAATACATCACCGGAGTGACACCTGAAGGACTAATTCTACTGAATGCAAATAGCCTACTGACAAGCAAACAAATCATACTGAAATAAACACGAACGTCAAAGATGAATATAAATTCAAAATACTAAATATAAATACTCATTTTAAAAATCTTAATTATGAATTTAAAGAATATCAAGATTGGAAAAAAACTGATAATTGGCTTTTCGAGCATATTATTGGTTGCGATTATTATCGGATATATTGGCTACAGTGGAATGAAAGTGATTGAAGACCAGCAAAATTTGGTGGCTGAAAACATTCTTCCAAGCGTTGAATCCTTACAGACGATCAACGAAGCACAAGCAGATATTTATGCCAGTGAAAATCTTCTTTTGGCGGCCGATATATCACCAAAACTCCACAAAGAGGCTTATTCACGCATTGATTCTGCCAAAGTAAGAGTTGCCAAAGCTTGGAAAACATATCAAGCACTACCTCAATCTGCCGAGGGATCTCTGCTTTGGAAAGAATTTGAACCAGCTTGGACAAACTGGATGGAGTATCATGACAAATTCATCGAATTGGAGCATAAAGACAATATTGAGAATACAAAACAATCCTATAGTGCGATGAGTAATTTTGCACTTACAACTCTTACAAAGCCTTATAACAAAGCAAATGACATTCTTACAAAATTAGTGCAAACTAACGACAGAATTGCTGCTGAGTCTGACCTAATCGCTGAAAAAAAGATAAGTTTAGTAGAAATGCAATTGCTCATTGCCATCTTAATTGGTGTACTAGCATCCATGGCATTAGCAGTCATCATCAGCAGATCGATCACAAGACCACTGGCCAAAGGAGTTAAAC
Source organism: Bacteroidales bacterium (assembly GCA_037139375.1). Taxonomy (GTDB): domain Bacteria; phylum Bacteroidota; class Bacteroidia; order Bacteroidales; family UBA7332; genus CAXXIC01. Next base: position 1,802 of record JBAXGL010000373.1, read on the forward strand.
TAGCAGAGGCAGTTGCCACCGGAGATTTAACAGTAACCATAGATATTGATCAAACAGACGAAATCGGTCAATTAGCCAATGCACTAAAACTGATGGTTGAAAAACTTCAGAGTATCACATCCGACATCAAGAATGGAATAAACGTTTTAGGAACTTCAGCTTCAGAAATATTAAGTACGGTAACAGAAATATCGACTGGCACAGCAGAAACAGCTACCGCTGTATCCGAAACAACTACGACCGTAGAAGAAGTTCGTCAAACGGCAATGGTTT
>JBAXGL010000374.1:0-2070 GCA_037139375.1 Bacteroidales bacterium
CGTCTTATTGAACTATTAAAAGCCTCAACATGGTTAGCGTGAACATCAGCTTTTTGAGCTAGCTAGACATATCTATAAAATAAGTTTTGATGGATAGTCTATTTGCTTTTTGTAATCGTCCAATAGCCTACAAAAAAATCAATGATCTAGGATTTTGTACAGGAGCCTGTTGACATCCTCTCAGCGCTGAAGCGACTGAGATTCCTAAGACTCACGACTTAGGTTTCTGTTTCTTCCCATTACTGGTATTTCGCAACCGCCTCTACCCTCAAGGAGTTTTTTGGTCTTATGTTCGCTCCACAGACTTTAGGCTCAAGCCTTCCCGCAAGCCCTGCGGTATTCAAAGTTAATTTGTTTGTTAAGAGCTTGGTTATCGCCCCTAAGGCAGCTTGAAAAAATAAGTTAAGCATCTTGGAAGATTTTATTAGCCTTAACAAGGGGCTTAAGCCCCTTGCCTGTGCAAGTTATTTCTACAAGATGCCTAACGCTGCTTCATTGTACCATAAAAAAGACTAAAGGCAATAAATGGCAACGCTCGTCAGCAGTTTCAAATTCAAAAAGTAGCAAAATATACAGATATAAGTAACTAAATAAAGGTAAAGCTTAAAATATAGCGAAAATGATAATCCCACGAGTCAATGCAACCAACAATTTTAGTTTTTAGTGTTTTCTTAGATTTTCTGCAAGAAGAAATAAAGAAAATAAAAGATCCAAGAAGCAAAAGCAATGCGACAAAATTTAAAATCGACGATGCGATACTGTCTGCATTCTCCATGTTTTTCATGCAGAGTCAATCATTTTTAGAATATCAAAGACAATTGCAGAGTCGAAGTGGAAAAGATAACGTTCAGAGTATATTTGGAGTGGAGAAAATACCCTGTGACCCGCAAATACGGAATATTCTCGACCTAATTAGGTCCAACAGTCTGAACGTTGTATTTGAAAGAATCTATCAATTTCTGCAAAATGGAAAGCATCTGCAACGATACGAAAGATTAGAAAAGAATTTACTAATTTGTTTAGATGGAACAGAGTACCATAGCTCATCGAAAATATCGTGCGAATGTTGTAGTACCCGCAATCATCGCAATGGCAAGGTAACATACTCACACACAGCAATTCTACCCGTAATCGCCGCACCGAATTGTGCAGAGGTGATTTCGCTACCGCCAGAATTCGTCACCCCGCAAGATGGACATGAGAAACAAGATTGCGAAACAGCCGCCGCAAAACGCTGGATTAGTAAGCATCGTCATCTATTTCAAGGACAAGCAATTACCCTGTTAGGGGATGATCTCTATAGCCGTCAACCGATGTGTCAGCATTGTTTAGATGCGGAGATGAACTTCATTTTTACCTGTTTACCATCCAGTCATTCTAGTTTGTATGAGTGGTTGGATTATTTAGAAAAAAATGGTGAAGTACAGCATTTGACGACTAAACATCGTAAAGGAAAATCTATCGAAATATATAGTTATCGATTTGTGAATCAGATACCACTAAGAGAACAGGAACCCTCTCTGTTAGTGAACTGGTGTGAACTGATTGTTCGCGATAGTGCCGATAATTCTGAAGTCTACCGCAATGCTTTTGTGACTAATCATGCCATTGATATCAACAATGTGGCTGAAATAGTTGAAGCGGGTAGATGTCGTTGGAAGACGGAAAACGAGAATCACAATGTGCTGAAAACCAAGGGTTATAACTTGGAACATAACTTTGGACATGGACAGAAACATTTATCATCGACTCTTCTATCTCTTAATTTGTTAGCTTTTCTATTTCACACGATTTTACATTTGATAGATTCTAGGTATCAAGAGATTCGTCGTAAGCGTGGTACTCGTAGAGGATTCTTTCAAGATATTCTCTCTCTTACTAAGTACTTTATCTTTAAGAGTTGGCAACATCTAATCGAATTTATGCTTGGTGATGCTCCTGTGTTCCCAGATTCATGTTAATTTCATTGTCAGCATTGTGTATCATTTGTTACGGTTTTGAATTTGGAATTGCTGTTTCATTTTTAAGTGGGTTGCAAAAAGAGCAAAAATGTGGTTTAAGAAAGGAATG
>JBAXGL010000375.1:0-2064 GCA_037139375.1 Bacteroidales bacterium
GTGGAGCTGGTGGTCAGAACGTAAATAAAGTAGAAACAGGCGTTCGCCTTCGGTACAAATACCGCGACGAAGAAACTGGAGAAGTAAAAGAAATCGCTATCGAAAATACCGAAAGTCGTTCACAATTTGGCAACAAGGACAACGCTATGCGTCTGCTTAAATCGCAACTCTACGAAATGGAGCTCGAAAAACGACGCGCAGCAACCGCCAAAGTAGAAGCAGGCAAGAAGAAAATCGAATGGGGATCGCAAATCAGGAGCTATGTGTTCGACGACCGCAGGGTAAAAGACCACAGAACCGACTACCAAACATCAAACGTTCAAGCCGTTATGGATGGTGGATTAGAAGGTTTTATCAAAGCGTATCTGATGGAATTTGGAGGAGAAAAATAAACTTCCCCGTTATCTTACAAGGGCAGTTCTTTGACAGAATTGCCTTTTTTACAATCATAAGCTAGTTTTATAATTTCGCAATTCTCGCTTTAGTTCATTGGATTTACATTGTGCAAACTGATCTAATTTTGCCCAAAAGCGAGGGCTATGGTTCATTTCTATAGTATGGGTAAGTTCGTGCAAAAGCACATAATCAATCAAATGCGAGGGTAACAACATCAAGTAAAACGAAAGATTGATGCTTTTCCGACCACTGCAACTTCCCCATCGGGTTTTGCTCGAATTAATTTTGACTTCTGAAAATTTTAATTCTCGCTCATCGGCCAATTCCTTCAAACGAATAGGCAAAAACTTTTTTGCATCCGATTTCAAGTATCGCTCAATGCCTTTAACAAGCATATCACGTACGGCCGTGCGTCCAAAATCAGTATTCTTTGGGCAAGCAATATATAACACGCCTTCTTTTCTGGAAAAATAAAAATCTGCACGATCAGTCCTCAAGATTTTCACTACAAACCGATTCGTTTTTAGCTCTGTGGATTCGTCAAAAATTAAAACTGGTTTTGTTTTTTCCTGTTTTAGTTTCAAAGCTGGGCGGTGTTTTTCAAGAATTTTCAAAAGTTCATTTTTAGAACATCCTTGAGGAACAGTTATTTTCAATTCTCCTGATACAAAACGAAAAATAACTCTTCTTGCTTTTGAGTTTTCACGAACAGTTACTGTTCCAAAATCTAAATCCGAAAACGATAAATCTGTCATATAATAATTAATTATGACAAAGTTAACAAAAGTACCGTATTGCACAAAACATGAAATTTCTGAGCTTACGACTCTCTGTTTGTCAATTTATTCAATAAATATTAAGATTTTCAGTTCATTTTTGACATTGAAAGATTATATTTGCTATTTTTATCACCTAGTTGCTAAGTAATCTAAATTTATATTCAAAACACAGCAAAGAGCAATGATTAATTTAGACTCCATCAAAAGAAACTCAAACTTAAAAAAGTTTTTGATTTGGCTAATTACAACAGACCGACATCCCAGACCAAGGATTTGGGTACGCTATTTACTAACACCGTTTTGGTTCGAAAAAGGAAAAAAAAGTATAATCAGAAGAAGATGTCGACTTGATGTATTTCCTTGGCATAAGTTCTCCATGGGAGATCATTCAATTATTGAAAGTTTTTCAACGATCAATAATGGTTCTGGCGATGTTGTTTTAGGCGAAAAAGTAAGAATTGGCATAGGCTCTGTTGTTATTGGACCTGTAACATTTGGGAATCGCGTTGGACTCGGACAACACGTTTTCATTTGCGGATTTAATCACATTTATGCTGATGGAGAAAAAGACTCCAATGAACAAGGTCTTAGCAAAAAGCCTATTGTTATTCAAGAAGATTCACACATTGGAGCAAATAGTGTAATCGTAGCAGGGGTTCACATCGGCAAACGTTGCCAAATTGGTGCTGGATCGGTAGTAACAAAAGATATCCCTGATTTCTCTATCGCCGTTGGCAATCCGGCCAAAGTGATCAAACAATATAATCACCAAACCAAACTTTGGGAAAAGGTTTAGGGTTGGAGTAAAACAGAAATATGTCAGAGCAACAAACATCATATCGCCAAATATTCAAAGCAACTTCACTTTTTGGTGGAGTTCAGGTTTTCA
>JBAXGL010000376.1:0-2062 GCA_037139375.1 Bacteroidales bacterium
CTATTGAGGTGTTGGGGCTTTATTTGGATTGTAACTAAACCTATTGTCTTTTTTTTACCTTTTTGTGGTGACTATCACAACGATTATTGCAACTACAATCAAACCGCCGATTATCCACGGATAAGGATTTATTTGTACGCTTGCCGCCGCGTTGGCTCTGTCTGCTATCGAGTTGTAATAAGACCGTGCCACTGCACTTTGTCCACCACCCATATCTATCTGAAGATAAGGTAATACATTCTTAGCGAGACCACCTAAACCGTCTAAAATGTTTTTGTAGTCGGTCGATCCCCAAGATTTTGAAGTTGGTGTATCTGATTGAGTAGCCCAATCACCAGTCCCATTTAACCAATCATCGAAAGTGTTACCGTCTCCAGTTGCATTATCGAGCTTTGGTTTTGTAATACCTTGTTTCACCAATTTAGCGAAAGCGGGTGTAAATTCTTCCTCTTGTTCGCGGTGTACTCGTTCGAGTAACGACGGGGTAATCGGTTGACGAGGATAGCCCAGATCGTTGAGTAGGGCGCGCAACGCCAAAGGGTCGCACGCGCTAATCATTTTTTTAAGTACCTCGTTATTTGCGCTCATTGCCGAAATGGATTAAGCGTTTTTTTCGTTTTCAACCATCAAAGCGAAGTCGTCACGGCTATCTCCGAAAGAGAAAGTGATGTTTAACCAGCTATTAGCGTTTACATTAACGATAAACAACGATTCGTCTCCCAGAATGGTGTCAGCCAATTCGATATTTACTAACGTGTTGTTAGCGTCTTTCGCAGTTTGGAACGCTTGTGGGATGATACGATCTTCACCAAATTTTTGCAATGGGTGAACTCGTTTTGAAACAATCGGGTTGCTCAATTGAGCGGTAGAGCTTGCTTGTACCTGCATAGATACAACAGCGGTTGGGTTGGCGTTCAACCAACGACGAAGAAGAGCTAAGCCGTCAGATGTAACGGTATTGAGGGTTGTGCCACCACCATTTGCATTCACTCCATCGGTAGCGATATAGTCAACCGATTTGCCAGCATAAGCCAAGATTTCGGCAACGGTATTCAATAATCCAGAGAAGATAGCGAATGATTTTGCGGTAGCTTCAGCGTTATTGATCATAACGACGAATTGACCTTTTGCAGAGTCATCAATTAAGATAGGAGCTTTTCCACCAGTGAAACGGTTCGACAATGGTCCGTGATTAACGGGTCTTTTTCTTTCAATTTTTGCGTTCATTTTTTTAATTTTTTTGAGATTTGTGAATTACACTGCTTGTGTGAATTTTGCGTCCACTTTTTTCAAGCCTGATGCTTTGATTTCGCTTTCAGTTCCATCGGCAGCGTAAACGCTTTTCTTTGCGCCCCAGAAACCAATCATTACGACGATTATCAAGAAGATAACCAGAAACGCAACGGTAGATGTTTTTTTGAAGATTTCCATTTTGTTTGTTGTTTGGTTGTTTATAAATTTGGTTTATTGTTTCAAAGTCAACCTTTATTATTTATAGTGCAAAGGGAAAAAACACGTAACTTTTATGGCTCAAATACCAAACCACCGAACACACAACTTTACATTAAAAGGACAGAACAAAACAGCGTATAAACTATTCATACTCCGAGGGGGAACGGTGAGACAAATGTATGTTGTGGTGAAAAATCGTTTGTGGGTTACTGTAGGATAGTGTAGAATGATAGAGGATGTTGAAAGAAAGTAGAGGCAAAACGGGTAATAATTGAACAAAAAAAAAGCAAACACCTGTTGATTTAGGTATTTGCCCTTTGTAAATTAAAGTTTATTACTGGTGTCACACATTGCTTTATTCATCAATTGTTATACAATATTTTTCACACATAAATTTCACTACTACAGGTGTGAGCACAACCGATTCTTTTTTGTAGCCTATTTTTTCGAGATCCACAAAACTATCTTTGTTAAGCCATCCACGAAGCGTATTTGAACTAACCCCTGCAAAATCAGCTAACTCTTTTTTGTATAGTGCTTTATATCGTGGCATATCTCAAAATTTGATGTGTTTGAAGAAATGCGGATTTTTGACAGCGGTGCGGTTGAC
>JBAXGL010000377.1:0-2057 GCA_037139375.1 Bacteroidales bacterium
TTTGGTTAAAATATAATAGCAAACAACTGTTCGGTAATTCCGAACAGTTGCGAATGCAAATAACTTATTTGAAACCCAGTACTACTCAATCTTTTTTTTAAGTAAGTAGATATAAAGCGCACCAGGTTGTTATGGAGGATTATGGTCAATTTGTACTTATGATGTTTGTTATTCAAACAAGATTTATATTAATCCTAACAATTAAAATTTAATAAATGAATATTCGGGAAATCATATTAGTAGCCGTAATACCAGTAATGCTATATTTAATATACAATTCAATTGATACAATTAATCAATATGATAAAAAAATAAAAACAATGAGTAAGTCAATAAAATATTTTCTTATTTATCTGTCAATTCTAATACCTCCAATTGGTTTTTTGGTAACTCGACGCCTTGTTCAAAACCTCAAATAAAATATTGTTTGTCCTGTTCAGCATAATAATGTTTTCACACTTAAAGTATTACCAAATCGAGAGGAAGAATTTTCAGTCCAAACAAGAATTTATTGTGCAGCACTCTGTGCAGCAACACCACATTTTGCTACACACTTACCTACATAAATATTGAACTAACTGACTGATTATCAACAGTAATTAACAGATTGAAAAGAATAGGCGTTTCCTAAACTCTAGATCCAAGTTCTCCCGAGTACTCGGGATTGGCGGGACCACGTTCTTCTCAAAACCCTTGATTGTCAAGGGTTTTTTGTTTTTAAGGGCGTGAGTGATATTATGATGGATTGTTATTTGTGTAGCAGGGTGTGCAGCAGAATAGGGGTTTTATGACTCTTATTATTGTTAGATAGTAAATGGTTTCGGTAATATGTTCAAAGTTTGAATTATACCAATTACCAAAACTTTTATAAATCTTAACTTCACAAAGAATTAATAAAAAGCAATCATTCTCCCCATGAAATATTCAATAATTGCTCTTTGTTTTTGCTTAATAATAACAGGATGTACTAAAAATAATACCACCACTTACAAGAACCAGGGTGTTCTAATTGGTTATGACCTACGTATGTGCCCTTCACCTGCCTGCGGAGGTATTTTGATCAATATTAAAAACGATACTGCTACAAATCCCCCACCATTTTATCATATTAATGCTACTCTTGCACAATTCGGCATTAGCGAAACTACCAAGTTTCCTATCAATGTAAACTTTAACTATTTACCCGATACAGGAAGGTATGCAGATTTCAATTACATTATTATTACTCAAATCAAGGTGAATTAATAATCAATCTCAAACCCATCCCCGAACCTTTCAATGGCGTTATCGGAATATTTGCTTTAAAATAGTAATACCTTGGCTAGAGCCTCTTACTGATAATTCTTGTTAATACTTCAAATACTAAAAGAAGATTATCTTTGAGGATATTACTGAAATGACAACGAAAGAAAACATATTAGCTATTTTAAGGGCGCATAAACCAGATTTTTCAAAATATGGGGTGTCAAATATTGGGCTATTTGGTTCTTATTTGCGTAACGAACAATCCGCAAAAAGTGATATTGATTTACTTATAGACTTTGAACCTGAAAAAGAGAGCTTCGATAATTACATGGCTGTTTATGATATGTTCGAAAGTCTTTTTAAGAATGAAAAAATTGAAATCGTAACTAAAAACGGTTTGAGCAAATACATTGGTCCTAAAATCTTAAAAGATGTCATGTATGTCTAAGGAACCAATTGAGTTTTTAAAACATATTGCTGACGAATGTACCTATCTTCTTTCTGTAAATAAAGACTTATCAAAAGATGACTTTTTAGATGATGAGACTTTAAAACGGGCTGTTGTTAGGAGCCTAGAAATTATAGGCGAAGCAACGAAAAAAATACCTGCTGACTTTAAAGTTAAGTGGAGTTCTATTCAATGGAAAAATATGGCGGGCATGAGAGATCGTCTTATTCACGACTATATTGGTGTAAACTATTCAATAGTTTGGGATGTGTTTAATAATAAAATTCCTGAACTCAATGATCAAATCCAGGACGTATTAAATAAAGAATCTTTCTTATGAACTACCGAGAAATCTACGGTAGTT
>JBAXGL010000378.1:0-2051 GCA_037139375.1 Bacteroidales bacterium
GAACATAGCACTTAACAATAAGCTATTGCAACTCAATGGTGGTGCTGCTTTTCAAAAATAAGAAGCGTATTAAAAACAATTAAAAAATTTACAGTTATGAAAAAGCTAATTATCATTTTTATTTCACTTGGATTATTTATTTTTCAATCCAATGCACAACTTAAAGTTTCCAGTGCAGGGAATGTTGGTCTTCAGGTAGGAAGTAACACGCCATTATCACCATTATCTATTGGTGGAGTGGGTGGTAATTCTCAAGTTTACATTGGTAATTCAAGTTACAATACCACGTTAAAAGTTGAAAAAACATCGCCATCAGGATCGGGTATATCGTTTTATGGAATTGATGCATCTGTTTTTCCTAGTTATAACACACCTTCTTTTAACTTTGGAATAAAAGGACAAAGTTATAGTTCAGGTATCATGGGTGCTGCTCGTACCTATGGTGTACTTGGTGTAGCCGGTAATGGTTGTTCCGGCTATAACTACGGTATTTTTGGTCAATTATCCGGAACTTCAAATGGATCAGCTGTAGTAGGAATGGTTACTAATTCTTTATATCCCGAAGTTCAAATTCCCGGGCAATATGCAGGTTATTTTGTAGGCACTGTTATGACAACTTTGATTTACTCAAACGGATTTATTTTAAACTCAGATAAACGATATAAAGAACATATTGTAACAATAGACCAACCAAAATCATTGCAAGGAATAATGAATTTGAATCCGGTGGAGTACAATCTTAAGCAAATTTACATGAAAGGTCGTAAAGATTCGGCAGAAGTAGATGTGCCTTATTTTGATGAAAAATCTCAACTTTTCACTAAAAAACATTATGGATTAATAGCACAAGAAATACAGGCTATCTATCCTGACTTGGTATATGAAAAAGAAGATGGTTATTTGGCAGTTGATTATACGGGACTTATACCAATCCTAATTCAATCGGTAAAAGAATTAAAAACAGAAATAGAAAGCTTGAAAACCAAAAACAATAATGCACCCGCAAAAGTAGGAGCTTTACAAACAGGGCTGAATGAAGCCGATGCATTAACCTACCCTGTGTTAGATCAAAACACCCCAAACCCCTTTAATCAATCTACAACCATAGGATATTACTTACCAACCAGCATCAATACGGCTGCAATTTACGTGTACGACATGAATGGGGTTCAGCTCAAAAGCTATAATATTTCAGAACGTGGCAAGAAAAATATTATTATAAATGGTTCAGAATTTAACGCAGGCATGTATCTTTACGCTTTGATAGCCGATGGCAAAATCATCGACACAAAACGAATGATATTAACTAAATAAATTCAGCCTTATGAAAACGTTCAAGATGTATTTTTTGCTTTTTACTTTTGTCTCCGCCGTATCTAATACATTTGCTCAAAACAATGTACAGAACAATGACAATAGTAAATGGGGGTATTATTTACAAATTACTGACACTAATTATATACCGAAAATTGCAAGTAAAGATGCGATGGGGTATATAACCCTTCAAACAGGAATAACCGATTATGATGCTGTATTTGCGAAATATAAAATAACAGATTTCTTTCAATGGGTACCAACATCTGCTACCGAAAGGTTAAGACAAGTCTATATTGTAATATGCGACTCAGGACAGACTAGATTAGGTCTTGAATTAACAGAAAAATACAGCAATGTAATTCCGTTAATAGAAACCTATTATCATAATCCTATTCCAACAATGGGTTTATCAGATAATTATTCAGTAAAATTTGGTCAAAAAGGAAATATTTTGTGGATCGGCGAAAATAATGGATTAAGTAAACTGATTGTATTTTTTGACACAAGCGGTAAAAGAGTTTATTCTACCCAGTCATTTAATGACTCAATTGATCCTTCTGCTATACTGACAAAAGGAATATTTGGTTACAGTATTATTATGGAAGGAAGTATAAAGCAAGGTTTATTTTATAACTTTAAATAACATCAAAGATGAGAAAACTAATAATACTTACAATTGTAATAATTGGTAACTACTCAGCACCAATACAAATGTATCAATAGTTATTTGCCAC
>JBAXGL010000379.1:0-2048 GCA_037139375.1 Bacteroidales bacterium
GGGTCACTTATATTTCCACGTAAACAGCTGATAATTAAAATATTATCAGCTGTTTCTATTTAAAAACCTCTGATTTTCCCCATATTTTCCCCATCTCTTTTAAAAATGCCTTATTTTATTGGGTTTTTCGCACATCAAAATCACTTGAAATTAAGCTAATTTCACATTTATTGATTCTTGAAAGAGTTTCTTTTTTCGTAATTTTTTGGTGATGATTTCATCCAAACTGGAATAATATTGAACAAACGTTCTGATCTAACAAATCCACAAATAAAAAAATATCCACAAAATCTTAATTCATGAAAAAATATTAGAATAGATTTAAACAATCATTTACCTCCAATAAAAAAAAGAGACTGAAAGTCTTGATAGACTAACAATCCCAATCCTTAAATGATCCTAATCACAAAGTCATCTATTTCATCATTATGTAGAAAAATACGCTATTCAGAACTTTTTCCCAATCCCCAAACGTTTTATCTTCGTCATCGTATTGATGTGAATGCCAGCAAGTTTAGCAGCTTCGGTGTGCGACATGCCGCGTTTAATATAATCAAGAGTCTTTCGGTTCTTGGGTTTTGATAGGAAGGAATGGACATCTTCATTTGTTCCACTTTTTCGACCGGTGTAGGCATGGCGCGCTTTAGCTAGTCGAATTCCTTCTAGCTGGCGCTCCTTTATCTGACTTCGTTCCATTTCGCTGATGGCGCAAGAGTTGAACCCTTGTTCTATTACATTTAAAATCAACGTTTACCCTTGTTTTATTACAAATAATATATAATTTTACCCTTGTTTTATTACAAATAATATGTATATTTGCCCTTCATAATTCACACAAAACGTCTTTATGATAAATAGAAACGCATTCAAATACCTGGAGCAATGGTCTGAAAGTGAGGACAGAAAACCTCTAATACTTCGAGGCGCTAGGCAAGTTGGGAAAACAACTCTAGTCATTGAATTTGCTAGAAAATACGATGTGCTTTTGTCTTTAAATCTTGACAAGCAGGATGACAAACTATTGTTTGAACGATATACAAACTTAGAGGAGTTGACAGATACAATCTACAGACATTGTAAACAGCAGAAAAAAGCCGGACGAACATTATTGTTTATTGATGAAATCCAGAACTCACCAAAAGCTGTAGCTTTACTTCGCTATTTTTATGAGGAGATGAAGCAGTTGCACATTATATGCGCAGGTTCATTGTTGGAAATTTTAATTGACAAACATATATCCTTTCCTGTTGGCAGGGTTGAATATTTAGCTATTCGTCCATGCTCCTTTTTAGAGTTCTTAGACGGGATAGGTGAAGATTTTGATTTTGATTTAGTCAATACCTTAAATGCATCCAGCGTTCACAAACGTATAATGTCATCATTTACAAATTTCACGATTGTTGGTGGAATGCCTGCTGCCATTAGTAAGTATGCCTTGAAGAGGGATGTATTGTCGTTGGATAATATTTATGAAACATTACTAAACGCCTATATTGATGACGTGGAAAAATATGCAAGGAATGAATCAATTGCACAAATTATACGATACATATTAAAAAATGGTTGGAGTTTTGCAGCAGAAAGAATAACCTTTGAACGTTTTGGTAATTCAAATTACAAATCGCGTGAAGTGAGTGAGGCTTTTCGCACTATAGAGAAAGCCATGCTGTTGGAATTAGTTTATCCTGTCTTAAGCTCTCAAATTCCATTATTGATATCGACTTCCCATCGACCAAAACTTATCTGGTTCGATACAGGTTTAGTAAACTATATTGCAGGAGTACGAGAAAGTCTGTTTTCTGTTACAGATGTAATGGATGCCTGGCGTGGGCGCATTGCTGAGCATATTGTAGCTCAAGAATTACTTTCAATGAAATGGCAAGTATCGGCAAATCGACAATTCTGGGATAGAAATAAGACTCAATCTTCCGCTGAAGTTGATTTCGTTATTCAGTATAAAAATTGGGCTATACCGATAGAGGTGAAATCGGGTCATAATGCCAAATTAAAATCCATACACCTTTTTATGGAAGACGCTCCACATCAAA
>JBAXGL010000380.1:0-2041 GCA_037139375.1 Bacteroidales bacterium
CACTGCCCGAAAGCATTATTTGGTTATAGTTTCGCAAAGGTAAAACGCTTCGCTTGTTTTTTTTATTGTACGCTAAGGAGCTAAGACGCAAAGTAAAAACTATACTATTGTCTATTGTTTTCCTGAATGCGTTTCTCAAATCTGAAAATTCTATTCCGATATAAAGATATTGTCCTTCGCGTCTTGGCTCCTTCGCGTTCAATTCATTTGATATGGATTTAGTAGAAATAATTATTCACTTTTCTTTTAATTCCTTCTTTCAGATGCGGAACATTAAAGTTGAGTAGAAACCCCAATTTCTTATCCGCTAACTTCATATAGGTCAATGTTTGTACTTCGTGAATAGAAAGTAGAAATTCGACTGCTTTGAGTTCAATGACTATTACATCTTCAACCAAAATATCAATGAAGAAATCTTTATTGAGTTTCTTCCCTTTGTAAACGACAGGCAGCGCAACTTGGTTCTTTGCTTTTAATCCTCTATTCTCTAATTCCTCGACAAGACAAATCTCATACACTGACTCTAACAATCCTGGACCTAATTGGGTATGAACCTCATAAGCAGCATCCAAAATCTTCTTCCCAATAATTTCGTATTGTTCTTTGGTCATAATCGAACAAGCATTTTGTGTTTACTTCGCGTCTCTATATTTCCCTAATTACGTTTTTCTAAATTCGATTCCAACAAAAGTTTTTCCTTTGCGCCTTAGCCCCTTTGCGTTCAATTAATTACAACTCGCTTTCCTTCATCCGCTCAGTATTTTCTGCAACGGTGAGTTGGTCGATGACAGATTGAATATCGCCATCTGTAAAAGCGGTCAGGTTGTAAATTGTATAGTTGATGCGGTGATCGGTCACACGGCCTTGCGGGTAGTTGTAGGTGCGGATTTTAGCCGAACGGTCGCCCGACGAAACCATCGTCTTACGTTTTGAGCCAATTTCGTCCAGGTATTTCTGGTGCTCGATGGCGTACAGACGTGAGCGAAGTTCGTTCATTGCCTTAGCTTTGTTCTTGTGTTGCGATTTCTCGTCCTGACATTGCACGGTCGTACCGGTCGGGATGTGCACCAATCGAATGGCCGAGTAAGTCGTATTTACGGACTGACCACCAGCTCCGGACGAACAGAAGGTATCGACACGCACGTCAGACTCTTTCAGTTCGTAGTCGAACTCCTCCATTTCGGGAAGCACAGCCACTGTCGCCGCTGATGTGTGAACACGTCCTTGCGTCTCGGTTTGCGGCACACGCTGCACGCGGTGAACGCCCGATTCGTATTTCAATACACCATACACGCCTTCGCCGGAAACGGAGAAAATCACCTCCTTGAATCCGCCTGAAGTTCCTTCGCTGGTGTTGGTTACTTCCACTTTCCAACCTTTTGTTTCACAGTATTTCACGTACATTCGGAAAAGGTCTCCGGCAAAGATCGCCGCTTCGTCACCGCCCGTTCCACCACGAATCTCGACAATGGCATTTTTCGCATCTTCGGGATCGGCAGGCACGAGCAGAAATTTGATTTCCTCTTCCAATGCAGGCACACGTGCGTTGCAGGCTTCGAGCTCCTCTTTTGCCATTTCGCGCATCTCGGCATCGTTCTCTGTGTCGAGAATCTGAAGTGCCTCTTCGATGCCGTTGAGCAGCTGTTGATATTCGTTGCGAGCCGCCACGATTTTCTCCAAATCGCGGTACTCTTTATTGAGTTTGATAAAGCGTTTCATGTCTGATATTACAGACGGGTCGGTGATGAGCGTGCTCACCTCCTCGAAACGGGTTACCAATCCTTCTAATTTTTCTAATAAACTATTGTCTGCCATTTTGTTTTATTTAAACGCGAAGTCTTCTTCCTTAAAATGCGTTTTCTTAAATTCTAAATTGATTCTAGCAAAAGAGATTTTTCCTTACCGGCTTAGCCCCTTTGCGTTCAAATATTTAATATTCAAATCTTCCGAATTCGCTTTCGATTACTAATTCTGTTTTGTCCGATTTCTCTACAAAACCCACGATTTGCGCTTCGATGCCGAACGATTGCGAAATTTCGAT
>JBAXGL010000381.1:0-2035 GCA_037139375.1 Bacteroidales bacterium
CCTGAGCGAAACTGATCTCAAGCACATTTATTATATGTTGAGTGAGAATATTTTTGAGAGTAAATCAATAAACGAGTAAAAGAGATATGAGCAGTATCAATTACAACTTAAAAAAAATAAAGGCATTGCTTTTCGATGTGGATGGTGTATTATCTTCGGAGATGATTCCGCTACATCCGAGCGGAGAACCGATGCGTATGGTGAACATCAAAGATGGTTTTGCCCTACAATTAGCTGTAAAAAAAGGATTCGAAGTGGGCATTATCACCGGTGGGAAAACCGAGGCGGTCAGAATTCGATTCGCAGGTTTGGGATTGCAACACCTCTATCTCGGAGCATCTCACAAAGTGGATTCGTTCAACGATTTTCTTCAGAAAACGGGTTTAAATCTCGACGAAATACTCTTTATGGGAGACGACATCCCCGATTTTCCGATAATGCAGTTGGTCGGATTGCCGTGTTGTCCGGCTGATGCAGTGTCGGAAATCAAAGCTGTTTCGAAATACATCTCGCAAAAACGTGGTGGCGAAGGCTGCGGTCGAGATGTAATCGAGCAAGTGCTCAAAGCTCAGGGTAAATGGATGAGCGACGAAGCTTTTGGATGGTGAATCCATTGACAATTTAGCAATTTACAATTTATAAAAATGCTCAACAATTTAAAAAACTACCATATTCTTTTAGCTTCAAATTCGCCAAGACGACGGGAATTACTCGCCGGATTAGACATCGAATACGACGTGGTGGCTTTGCCCGATGTGGATGAATCGTATCCCGAAGGAATTGGACCAAACGATATTCCAATCTACATAGCATGCCAAAAGGCAGAAGCATATCGATCTCATATGCAAGAAAATACGCTTTTGATCACTGCCGACACCATTGTTTGGCTCGATGGCGTGGTGTATGGCAAACCGACCGATGAAGAAGACGCCGTGAATATGCTTAAAATATTATCGGGCAAAACGCATCAGGTAATTACCGGAGTTTGCCTCACTACAAAAGATCACCAACATAGTTTTTCTGTAGATTCTGATGTTTCATTTGCTACACTTTCGGAAGAAGAAATTCGATATTATGTCACCAAATACAAACCGTACGACAAAGCAGGTTCTTACGGCGTACAAGAATGGATCGGCTATATTGGTGTAAAAGAGATTCAAGGTTCGTTTTACAACGTGATGGGGTTGCCCATCCAACGGCTGTATCAGGAATTGAAAAAGATATAATTAGCAAATTTGAGGAAATCGTAAATTGTAAATGAATAAATTGTAAATCAAAAGATATGTTTTCAGGAATTATTGAAGAAGCGGCTACCGTAGTAGCATTGGAAGCAGACAAAAACAACCTGCATCTGACGATGAATTGTTCGTTTGTAAACGAGTTGAAAATTGACCAAAGTGTAGCTCACAACGGAGTTTGCCTCACAGTGGTAAGCAAAACGGCTGATACGTACACCGTGACAGCGATTAAAGAGACACTCGATCGCTCAAACCTGGGATTATTCAAAATGGGCGACAAAGTGAATCTCGAACGCAGTATGATGATGAACGGTCGATTGGATGGACACATTGTGCAAGGTCACGTAGATCAAACTGCCACTTGCGTGAATGTGGAAGAGGCTGACGGCAGTTGGTATTTCACTTTCGAATATGCTTTTGACAAAGAGATGGCGAAGAAAGGTTATCTTACTGTAGATAAAGGTTCTGTGACTGTAAACGGCGTTAGCTTAACGGTTTGCAACCCCACGGACAAAAGTTTTCAGGTTGCGATTATACCTTACACATACGAATTCACAAATTTTCATCAAATCAAAAAAGGTACAGTGGTGAATCTCGAATTCGACATTATTGGAAAATATTTGAGCCGAATGATGCAATTTGCATGACGAAAGTTAAGTGAAACAAGAAATTGCGCAAAACAAGAGAAACTATTCTATTTTTTGTACTTTGGTTCAAAGACAGAGAGGTCCAATTCGCTTTTTCTTAAATGCTTATCCGCAAAGTGTCCTATTATAAATTTTGGATTTAAATTCTGG
>JBAXGL010000382.1:0-2030 GCA_037139375.1 Bacteroidales bacterium
ACTATTTGGTCTGTCTGAATTTCTATTGAATCCGCCTCCATTACTTCGATCGAAACTTCTGTTTCCATCGCGCTCTGGACGGTTGTTATCTCGGTTGAATCCGCCTCCTTCTGGACGGCTGAAACGGTTTCCGTTTCTTTCACCTCCTGTGTTATTATCGCGATTGAATCCACCTTCTCGTGGTTTAAAGCCACTTTCACGATTAAATCCACCCTCTCGGCTTCCACCTTCACGATTAAATCCACCGTCACGTTTTTCGTAAGGTCGTCCGCTAGAAAAATTCGAATCTTTTTTTTCGAAACTATTACCATCGCGGCTTCCACCTTTATTGGCAGACATACTGATTCTCGGACGTTTGTTTTCTCTTTCTGTTCCCATTTGATTTTTTAAATTTAGTAAGTTGAGGCCTCTCGGCTTAAAATAGGTCGGTTATTTTTTGTTCGACCATCCTTATTTATTGAATTAAATTCCTGTATAATTTTGTGGCGTGATTGCCTTCAATTCACCTTTTACAGAGTCGTTTACATCTAACGTATCAATGAAACGATGAATAGATTGCTCATTTATATCTTCGTTGGTGCGAGTAAGTCCTTTCAACGCTTCATAGGGTTTCGGATAACCTTCGCGACGCAAAATTGTCTGAATTCCCTCAGCTACAACGCTCCACGTATTTTCCAAATCTGCATTCAATGCTTTTTCGTTGATCAACAATTTACCAAGTCCTTTCAAAGAACTTTGGAACGCAATTATTGTATGAGCAAAAGGTACACCAACATTTCTTAGCACAGTAGAGTCTGTCAAATCGCGTTGAAGTCTCGAAATTGGCAATTTGGCAGCCAAATGTTCGAAAATGGCATTCGCAATACCCAAGTTACCTTCAGAATTTTCGAAGTCAATCGGATTCACCTTATGAGGCATTGCTGATGACCCCACCTCTCCGGCTTTGATTTTCTGCTTGAAATATTCCATAGACACATATTGCCAGAAATCGCGATCTAAGTCTATCAATATAGTATTGACGCGCTTCATTGCATCGAATAGTGCTGCGAGATTATCGTAATTAGAAATTTGAGTTGTGAACTCTTCGCGCTCCAAACCTAATTTTTCGCTGAGAAATTTCTCACCAAACAATTTCCAGTCAATCGCTGGATAAGCAATTTTGTGTGCATTGAAATTACCCGTTGCGCCACCAAATTTACCACTAAGAGGCACACGTTTCACTTCAGTCAATTGCTTTTCAAGGCGATAGACGAACACCATAATCTCTTTACCCAAACGGGTTGGAGAAGCTGGTTGTCCGTGCGTTTTGGCCAACATCGGAATATTGCTCCACTCTGAAGCATAGCCTTTCAAAACTTCAATTATTTTTTCAGCGTAAGGATAATACGAATTTTCCAACGCCTCTTTGATTGAAACGGGGATAGATGTATTATTAATGTCCTGAGAAGTCAATCCAAAATGGATAAACTCTTTGTATGCTTCGAGCCCCAACAAATCGAATTTTTCCTTGATGAAATATTCGACCGCTTTCACGTCATGATTGGTGACTGATTCTATAGATTTAATGTGGAGTGCATCTTTTTCAGTAAAATCTTTGTAGATTGTTCGCAACTGCTCTAATTGACCAACTTCAACAGTTGAAAGTTCTGGCAGTGGAATCTCGCATAATGTGATGAAATATTCAACTTCAACTAGTACTCTGTAACGAATAAGTGCAAACTCTGAGAAATAAATATCCAAAGCTTCTGCTTTGTCTCGATATCGCCCATCAACGGGTGAAATGGCAGTAAGTGAATTCAACTTCATTTTATAATATTGAAATAGTGTACAAATTTAATGCTATTTTATCGTATAATCGAGATTAAAGAAACTTTTTCTCAAAAAAGATAGAAATTTATTTGCAGTTTTAATCAAAAGACCTATCTTTGCATCGCTTTTGAGAAAGCATATACAGGGGATCATAGCTCAGCTGGTTCAGAGCATCTGCCTTACAAGCAGAGGGTCATAGGTTCGAATCCTATTGGTCCCAC
>JBAXGL010000383.1:0-2027 GCA_037139375.1 Bacteroidales bacterium
TAGATGGTGCGGAAAATATCGGAAGCCGTTTTCTTGTGAATATCTGATGTCGTGCGCGAGTAAATATCGAATGTGATGCCGAAATCTTCAAACGATTTTTTGATAATTGTGTGATAACGATCCACCACATCTTGCGGTGTGATGCCTTCGTTTTTGGCTTTGATGGTAATGGGAACACCGTGCTCGTCGCTACCGCCTATCATCAGCACCTCTTCGCCTTTGAGGCGCAAGTAACGTGCGTAAATGTCGGCAGGAACGTATACTCCGGCCAAATGCCCGATGTGTACCGGTCCGTTGGCGTAAGGTAAAGCGGTGGTAATCAGTGTTCTTTTGAAATTCTTATCCATCATTTTTATGCTAAAATTAGAAAGCGCAAATGTACAACATTTTGCGCTTTTTCCGACAAGTTTATTTTTATAAAAAGCGCTGCTTTATGCGTTGCGAAAGCATTTCAGGAGAGATTTCGTTGAGGCACGCATAATCGCCACGTGAGCACTCTTTATTTCCATAAATAGAACACGGGCGGCAATCGAGGTCAATTTGCACGGCATCTGCCGGATTTTGATTCCAACCATAGAAGCCAGCAAGCGTATGTGTGGCTCCCCAAACGGAAATTACATGGCAGCCAACCAGCGATGCAAGGTGCATGTTGCCGGAGTCCATCGTCACCATTCCGTCGAGGTGGCTCATCAGTATGAGTTCTTTTTCCATATTGATTCGTCCGACGGTACTTATGACGTTTGGATAAGTTGATTCCCATTTCCCAAGAATTGCTTTTTCTTCGTTTCCACCACCGAAAAGGTATATTTTGACATTTTCTTCTGACAAAAGTGCGACTACTTTTTCCATTTTATCGATGGGGTAAATCTTACCAGTGTGTTTGGCAAAAGGTGCAATTCCGATCCATTTCTCAGATTTTTCAGAAATAATGTCTCCGAGTTTTGCGATGTCGCCTTTGGTTTCGAAGATGGAGGTGAATTCTGAATTAACTACGAATCCAAGTTCGCGGAAAACCTTTTCGTAGCGATTGAAGGAGGTAGGTAGCTGCTGTTTATCTTCGGGCTTGGCAGCAATCAAATCACGTTTAGCTTGACGTTGTTTGTCGATTGAAACAATTTGGGTACCGGTGAAGCGAAAGAAGAAAGTCAGAATATGACTACGCAAAACGCTGTGTAAATCGGCAATTTGATCAAAATCTTGTTTGCGTAATTCTCTGAAAAGCTTCCACAATCCACGAATGCCTTTGTGACGGTTTTTGAAGTCAATCTCTTCGAATTTGAAATTCGTAGGTGCGTTGAAAAAGAGTTTCCGCAGTGCAGGTTTCGATAGAAAAACAAACTCCGTCTTTGGATTTTGCTTAGCCAACGAATAGACCACTGGTATAGTCATAGCGACATCACCAAGTGCAGAAAAACGGATAATTAATACTTTTCTCTTTTTCATTTAATACAAAGAATAAACGCAAAGGCGCTAAGACGCAAAGGATGAACTTGTTTTCCTTCGCTACTCGGCGCCTTTGCGTTCAATTAATCTTATTTTTTAGCGTAAAGTACCGGATTCAAGTTCGGATCGTTATACATTTTCATCTGTTTGTACACTTTCATCACTTTTGTTCCGGCCTCGTAGCCTGCAAGCAATTGATCGATAGCTGTTGTGAGGTCTTTGTGTTGTTCGAGCAGAATATTGAGTTTCGTTTGACATTGCGCTAAGTGAGCAGGCTCAGCATCTGTGCGGTCAACTTCTTGCCGCATGTGGTACACTTTCAATGCAAGTATCGACAACCGGTCGATTGCCCATGCCGGACTTTCGGAGTTGATAGTGGCACCTGCCTGAGGTTGAACGTCTTTGTATTTGTCGTAAAAGTAGCTATCGATAAGCTCCACCAAATCGGTGCGATCTTGATTCGATTTGTCGATGCGGCGTTTCAGTGTTAGCGCTGCTACTGGGTCGATATTCGGGTCGCGAATGATATCTTCGAAATGCCATTGCACGGCATCAATCCAGTTTTTGAGGTATAGAAAATATTC
>JBAXGL010000384.1:0-2026 GCA_037139375.1 Bacteroidales bacterium
AAAGAAGCAATAGAAAAAGGGATTGCAGGTGATGCAATCGAAGAGTACGTTACACAACGAGTGAAACCTTCGGTGGAATGTGCTGATGTTCCAGATAATGCTTACAACGATGGTGCTAATGTGCTGAGAGCAAAGGAAATTCTTTCTCAATTGAAAACGGAAAAAAAACCATTCTTTTTCGCAGTTGGTTTTTCGAAACCACATTTGCCCTTTGTTTCACCTAAAAAATACTGGGATTTGTACAAACGTGATGACATGCCGGTCGCAGCATTTCAAGAAAAATCGAAAAACGGACCGGCAATTGCTTATCACACTGCAGGTGAGCTTCGTGCATATTCAGATATCCCAGCGCTGACCGAATTTACCGATCAGAAAGAATTTGGTCTTACGTTGCCTTTAGAAAAGCAAAAAGAACTTATTCATGGTTATTATGCAGCTGTTTCATACACCGATGCTCAGATTGGGATTTTGATGAATACAATGGATTCACTCGGTCTCTTGAAAAACACTATTGTCGTACTTTGGGGCGATCACGGTTGGCATTTGGGCGACCACAATTTATGGTGTAAACATACAAATTTTGAACAAGCTACACATGCCCCACTTATCATTTCTGCTTCTTGGATAAAGCCATCTGTCACAAAATCAGTGACTGAATTTGTGGATATCTTTCCAACGCTGTGTGATTTAACAACCGTACCAATTCCCTCTCATTTAGATGGAAAAAGCTTAGTATCAGTGATGAAAAACCCAGACTTTATAGTGAAAGAATTTTCTACCAGCCAATACCCACGTGGTGGTTCTGATGCTGAAACAGGAAGACTAGGTTATGCCGAAGGGAAATGCATGGGTTATTCCATTCGAACAACACGATACCGCTACACTATCTGGATGAAAGATAATTTTCGCACCAATCGCATTTTTGACAAAAACCTGATTATCGCAACCGAATTGTATGATTATCAGAAAGATCCAAATGAAACAATTAACGTGGTAGATGAGAAATCTTATACTAATATTTCGAAGGAAATGAATAAAAAAATGCTATCATATTTTGATAATCAAAGGATTAAATTAAGGAAGAAATAGCTTTAAAATATTTTACGGAAATAAGAAATAATATCATTTCTTCAATTACAATTAATTTTTAACAAAGTTTTAGCATTAACCTCATAACCTGTAATATTTCAAAATTAACACAAGTATAACTGTATAGGTATTATTTGGTTACATTAGAACTTCAGCAAATATTTTTTAAATCAGAAAATTGCAACACTTTGTCTTCCAATCACTTAAATTAAGTTCAAAATAATATCACTATTTAAGTATGAGTTATAATTCAAAATATGTTTAGCAACATTTTCTGAAAAATATTTAGTTAATTTCTTTTTTATTGTGTTCGCAAACACTACTTTTGGTCAACCAAATAATCGGTTGGCCAATTTATCATTAAACCATTCACAATTTGGAGAGTCTATTATCAATACAAATTGAAAAAACGCACTAACTTGATGAAACTCAAATTTAAAAACTCAACTTCCGTATTACGAAATTATAGACTAATTATAGCAATAATTTTGTTTCATATTACTTCAAATTTATTGGCTCAAACTGAATCAAGTCAAAATTCTGAGATTTTAGTTTCCACGATTAGCGAATTAAATTCTGCGATAACATCAGCAAAGCCAGGCAATATAATAATTATGAAAGATGGGATTTGGAAAAATGCGACCATTAATCTTAATTCAAAGGCTAATGCTTCTTTTCCAATTATTTTACGGGCTCAAACTCCCGGAAAAGTAGTTTTATGTGGAAATTCAACCTTGACTTTTTCAGCACCGTATTTAGTAGTTGATGGTTTGATTTTTAAAAATGGATATATTGAAAGTGGATCGGTAATAACCTTTCAATCTGACAATTGCAGACTTACAAACACGATAATTAAAGATTATAACCCTGCTAATTTTCAAACAGCATATTATTGGGTATATTTTCAGGGAAGTTACAACCGTATGGATCATTGCCT
>JBAXGL010000385.1:0-2024 GCA_037139375.1 Bacteroidales bacterium
TGTCGAATGGAACCAATGCTAGGTCTTCTCCAAATCCGTAAACTTCAAATTTAACATCACTTCTACCTTGTTTTGTGAGTTCTTTTTCAATAATCATCTTCACATCGAAAGCACGATCCAATGATAATTTTTTATTGTGAGCTTCGTCTCCAATGATGTCGGTATAGCCGTGAATGATGACTGATCCGCCTATCGGAATTTTAGGAACAACAATGCTAGTCAGATACTTATCGTAAATCTTAATGGCTTTCGATTGGTTGAATTCGTAGATGATGCTATATCGCATAATCTCTTCATTGACTGGAGGTGTCCAAAGGGCAATGTGTATGGTAGATTCTTTTTTTATAATCTTGCCACTTTTGGTTTCTGCAATCATAGTCACTGTGTAATCGCCTTCGGGTCGGGTACCCAATATTGATTTTCCAGGAATGCTTTTGCTCACATCTGTATATGGACCGAATTTCTGAACTACTCCTTTTTCGTCACTAATTTCTAACCTCCACGATGAGAGGGATTCAATGCCTCCAGTAACGTTGAATGAAACATAGCTGTCGATTGGTGCTTCTTGCACGGCAGAAAAAACTACAGGTTTTAATGGAGCATTAGGTCCACTTTGGAATTCCATCAACAAATCAGGAGAATCGCTTTCAATGGATACTCTTCGATCACCTTCGCGCAGTAGAGTTAACTCTTCAGTTCCTCCCACTTGTTCTGAAGGGATTTTTGGTTTGCTTCTACCATCAATACTTATTCTTGTTGCGTTAATTTCGAATACATCAACTAAGTAATGTTTCACTGATTCTGCCATTTCGCGTCCATCTTGTGGCCCTTTCTCAGAGGAGCCAACCAATTTGATTGTGCTTGCAGGATTCTTTTGCATACGGTCGCCGAGTATATTTATCACATTGTAATAAACCGTCATTTGACGATACGAACGACCCGAAATTTTCTTTGGCGTGAAAACCTCTAATTGATCTTCTTTGAAATCTTTCACCTGATCTTTTTTGAGTAAAACATAGCGATCTGGTATTTCGGTAGATCCTAAATCGAAGAAAACATAGTTGCGAAGTGGAAATGTTTCTCTGACTCTGCGTTCGGTCGGTATATTTTTAGGTGCATTGGCAGCAAACAATATCTCTTTGTCAATAATCACAGCCATAGTTGGAGTTGCTTCTTTCTCTGCAATAACGACAGCTGCTGGTGCAGGTATCGCATCACTGTGGCCGCGACCAAATTTAAAAGCAGCACCAATTCTTAATGTTGTCAGATTCCATGTTTCTATCCAACGAGGGTTTTGACCAAAATAGGGTTGAAACGAAAGAAATGGAGAAATCACAAACTGTGTGCGATGTGCAGGCGACGAAAGTTGAATGTCGTAGCCAGCAGCAATCTGCATCGAAACAATTGTCTTACGCATACTGCTGAAATCAGAATTCACATCAGGATTGGCTATTTGGTTGGGGTACGACGGATTGGTGCCTTGTTGATAGGTAAATGATTTTGCTAAATTATAAGCTAAACGTGGACCACCGTAAAGGTAAAAATTGCCATTGAAGGGTGCAAATCGTAAGCTGGGTTCCACCGTTAAATAGCTGATATTAGCAGATAAATCGGCGATGCAATTACAAGGTGTAACTACCGCATCGAAGAATCCTTTGCGGTTGTCGTAGCCAGTCTGAAGCATCAAGCCCCATCTCGAATCCGTTGGGCGATATTCGATCAGCGGTGCAAGGTAAAGCCCTGTGCCTGTTCCATTATGGAATGTAGTAGGAACTGATAAATCAGAATTTAACTCTTGAGTTGATCCGCGATAATAATTGAAATTAGCGCCTGTAGCAACCCCAAACATCCACGTAGGTCTCGAATAATTTGCTTCTTGAGCTTGAAGTGGAATCAACGTACCAGAAAAAATAAAGGTGCTTAAAATCAGAAGATTTAGCAAGAGCACGCTGGTTGATTCCTTTATTAAATGAATAATTGTTTTCATCACTTTATGTATTTAGGTTTGGTTTGATAATTGTTTT
>JBAXGL010000386.1:0-2012 GCA_037139375.1 Bacteroidales bacterium
AGCAACATCAAAGAAAAAGTAAGTTTTTTCATAATGATAATTAATTAAATTGTAAATAAATAATAATAAATAATTGGAATTTATAGTGTGTAACCGGCCGATTAAAACCGGTTACATTTTTTTAATATCCAGGATTCTGTGCCATTGGATTCAAATCGATTTCGGCAGCCGGAATAGGGAATAACTCATGCTTTCCTTTAACGAATTCAGCCATTTCGTTTTTTGCAGCAGTTGTTTCGGTTGCTTTGTAAGCATCCATAGTTTCTTTTGCAATTCCCCAGCGAACTAAATCGAACCAGCGGTGACCTTCCATGGCCAATTCCACACGGCGTTCATGACGAATCGCTTTGCGTAAATCGGTTTGATTATCGGCATACGTACCATAAGGGAATGCCGGTAATATGGCAGCCGTGCCACGAGCACGTGAGCGCACGGTTTCCAGTGCTGTTTTGGCAGCTACCAGATTATTGGTTTCGCAACATGCTTCGGCGTACATCAACAACACATCGGCATATCGGATTACTTTGTTGTTAATTGGTCCACGTGTGGGGTGTGACAATCCAATATAAGTACTATCAGGATTCATCAATGCATACTTTTTATTCAAATAGCGGCAGCCTAGATATATTTCTTCTGCAGGATTTGCAATTTCAGCATCTGTTGGATTGATAATGGTTGCATCACGACGCGGATCTTTAGTTTCATATTCGTTGTACAGATTCTGAGTTGGTTTATTGAATCCCCAACCTCCAACTTTCGGGGCACGTGAACGGGTTAAAATTGTAGTAAAAGTACCACGTGTAAACCCATCGCCATTACCGTAATCGCTTGTTCCTTCGGCCATATACTGTATTTCAAAAACGGATTCTTTTCCATTTTCACCAGCCAAAGTAAAGTTATCGGCATAATTTGGAACTAAGGAGTATTCACCCGAGTTAATAATTGAATCACCCCATGATTTGGCCATATCAAACTGTTTGGTATACAGATATGTTTTCAACAACATGGCCTGTGCTGCACCTTTGGTTGCACGTCCCAAATCACCCGAAGTATATTTGCTTTTCTTCCAAAGTAAGGCGTTGGCCGATTTTAAATCGGAAATTATAAAACTGTAAATCGAGTCAGCAGTTGCACGAGGTTGTACCCACTGTTTCGAACTGCTTACTACGAAGTCTACTTTTGGCACACCACCAAATATACGAACCAAACGAAAATAATACATCGCTCTGAGGTATTTGGCTTCGCCAATAAGCCTGTTTTTCAAACTAGCTGTCAACAATGCATCAGTTTTCATGCCCGGAACCTGATCCAGCACTAAATTACATCGTCCGATTCCAAGGTATTGTGCTCTGTAAAAATCAAGTAGATAGCCATTATTTGTAGATGTTTTAAAGTTTTCCATGTCGTAAACTATCGACATATCGCCTTTGCTTTGTCCTCCTTTTAATGCATCGTCCGATACCACATCACCGATAAACCATTCCGGAAAATAGGTAGAGTTGAATTCCCACATTAGTGGGACATAAGCTCCATTTACTGACTGTATAGCGGTGCTTCCGGAGGTAAAAAAGTCACTCAATTTGGTTACTGCAGGAGATGGTGCTGTTAACCAATCCTGACACGAAACCAACGATAAAGCCATAGATAGCACAAAAGCGGCTTTGAATATATATTTTTTCATATTTGTAGTATTTTAAATTTGAATCTGATTTATTCTACTGTTTTTGAATTAAAGATTAGAATCCTAAATTTACACCAACCAACATGGTTCTGGCCTGAGGATAATTTCCATAATCAATTCCACCACCAATTTCAGGATCGTATCCGGTATATTTGGTAAAAGTCAGCAGGTTATTTCCTGAAACATAAATACGCAAGCGGTTAATCTGAACCTTCTGAGTAATGCTTTTAGGAATAGTGTAACCTAGTTGAATGTCTTTCAAACGAAGGTAAGCACCATCTTCAATAAAACGACTTGAAGCTCTGAAGTTGTTTGTACTTCCGTAAGGATT
>JBAXGL010000387.1:0-2002 GCA_037139375.1 Bacteroidales bacterium
TTGTTAACAATAAACGAATACACCCGTGGATTTTTAACCCCCGTAAACGCATCTACCGGACGGGCACTTTGAGGAGTGGAATGCATTGGAAAGGCACGCCCCAAGTCAAATACCACTTCCGGTTGAAGTGTCCCCAAAGCTGCTGCTGACTCAATTCGACCACTGGTAACGTAGAGCATCGTAATGATTGCCTGTCTATTAATTGGATCCATAGCGACGTCATTCTTTCTTTTTCCTTTTTCATCAAAACCGGTGAATGCCTTGCTATCGGGATAATAACTCATCACCACCCGATTTTTATACCATCTCAACCCACAGAGAGAACCCATATCGGCTTGCCATTTGTCATTATCAGTCCAAACCCGCTGTAAATCAACGATTCCTGCTGTCACGTCCAAACAATTTGAACCCAATGCTCGTTCATGAATTAAAGCCTCTGACCCCAAACCATCACGACACATTTGGAACCATTTCCGATAAGCGGAAGCGGTAGTGGCATATTTATCCTCAAAACCACCTTCGGGACGCCACGCAATATCGGGATAATCAAACTTGATTCCACTCAATCCGGCATCTTTTAGGTTAGCCCAAACGTCATGAATATGATTTTGAAATCCGGCATCTGTGGCATCACAAGTAACCAAGGGATTAATATGGGTATGACTACGGTGCAATTCACTGATATCATTTCTGAGCATGTGACCAGGGAAAGCTTCAGCATAATCATCAGAAGGCATACCGCATTGAAAATAAGTTTCTGCAGTACCACCGGCTGCTTTCACTGCCTGAATCCATTTTTTAAAGCTATTGTAAGGTCCATCCAGATGTTTGTATTTTACAAAATGTGCATCATCCCACCACCCTTGTTGAGTATTCCCATTATCAACGCCACAATAGGTGTCAGGCTCTAATCGAACACACACAGGAATGGTCTTCAGCATATTGAGTTTTTTGGCAACATCCATCTCTTCAATCAGTTTCGTCGCACTGTTTTTCCCACTGAACCACCCACAAACGGTAAGGTTGTTATACGTATTAGGATGCGAGTTAGTGGCCAAGCGAAGCATTTGACCATACTTTTCCAAAGCTAAAAATGGATCATCGGTAGTTACATCTATATAAAACAAATCATTGGGTTGATAACTTGCCCCTGCATCCACCAATCTGCCCACAGGATCTACAGCAGCCACTTGTGCGTTCAATTTTGGATAGCCGGCAGGTATTTTACGCTCTTCCAATGGACACCACACCGTGCGCCAAGTCTGACCTATTTCCGGTTTAGTTGTTCCATATCCCGAATATCCATTCCAACATTCGTATTTACCCAACGCAACATATTTTGCAAAGTCCTGATAAGTCAAACCGCCCATTACCAGACTTTTTCTTTTACTATTTGCCGTGAAGGTCAATAAAAGACTATTTTCGCAGGCACGATCCACACCATCTTGAACAGAATTCTTTGAAGATCCGGCACCTCCATTCAGGTTCTTGGGTGCATTCATTTCTAACGCCGGAAAAACATTTCCCCAAGCCATTGGCTGAAAACTTTTTACCCGAATTGGATATGGACGATGATTCAGCACTCCACTTCCTAAAACGATAAAACCTTTGTCTGCATAAACGGTAAAGGTGGTGAAAAATTCACGGTTATCACTTCTCAAACAGTTCAAGCTAATCATTTTACCATTTCCAAGAACGTCTGACACCTCCTTTACTTTCCACGAGATTTTAGTGTTGGTATCTAATTGTCGATTAACAAAAACCTTTCTAACTTCACCACCAACACCATCCACTTCACCGTGTGCATTGGCAATGGCAAGAGTACCATCAACTACCTGAATAACATCGTAAGTAGCTGTTTTTAAATTAATTTCAATACGCACCAGGTAATTTTCTAAACAAACCTTATCCGGTTTTTCAACAACGAGAACTTGACTTATCTTTTGGTTTACCGCATTTCCTGCATTTAGAAAATTTGAATTTATGAATAAATTCAACAGAA
>JBAXGL010000388.1:0-1992 GCA_037139375.1 Bacteroidales bacterium
GTGAAACGCTATGCTCGAATGATTCTCGGAGGTGACAACACCAATTGCCTGACAAATGCGCTGCAACTTCAGCACCTCAATCAATGCTTCGTAGAGCGGTCTGCCCAATCCTTTGCCAGCATGATTTTGGCGAAGATAAATAACTGTTTCGGCTGTCCACTGATAAGCTGATCGTGGTTTAAAGACAGCAGAATAGGCGTATCCGATGATTTCTCCATCCAACTCCAATACCAAAATCGGATATGTCGCTGCAATTGCTGCCATTCGTTGTGAAAATTCCACTTCGGATGGCACATCGTATTCGAATGTAATGGTTGTACCTATTATATAAGGAGCGTAAATTGACAAAATAGCCGAATAATCGCCGATAGTTGCCAATCGAATGTGCTTACGTGGAACAGGATCTTCAACAACATAAGTCGTCGGGAGCACTGCCTTTTCGTCTTTTTTTACATAAATATCCACTACACGGTTTGATTTTGGGGAAACAAAGATAATGCAAATCGCGAATGAATAAGAACTGCGATGCGGTAAAAAACGGTACAACAAAAATTTGTTGTAATTTTGCGGCTGAATGAATCGAAAACTATTCTGATAGATGAGTATATCAATCGTACACGAAGATACAATATGTGCTGTTTCGACAGCTCCAGGAGTGGGTGGAATTGCCGTTATTCGCATTTCGGGTAGCGCTGCTATCGCAATCTGCGAAAAGGTTTTCACTCCTATTAAAAAGCAAAAACAACTACTGACGCAACAAACTCATACGCTATCTTATGGTACAATCAGCAAAAATGGAGAAACTATAGACGACGTTTTGCTAGCCATTTTTCGCACACCTCACTCCTACACCGGCGAAGATACAATTGAGATTTCGTGCCACGGATCCTTATTCGTGCAACAACAACTGGTGCAACTGCTCATCGAAAATGGCTGTCGGCTTGCACTACCGGGCGAATTTACGCAGCGTGCATTTCTGAATGGAAAGATGGATCTTTCGCAAGCCGAAGCGGTTGCCGATTTGATTGCCTCGACATCTGCCGCCACACACAGATTGGCACTGAACCAAATGAAAGGTGGCTTCAGTCGGGAACTTGATTTACTACGCGAACGGTTGCTTGATTTTGCAGCTTTGATTGAGCTCGAGCTCGACTTTAGCGAAGAAGATGTGGAATTTGCAGACCGCACAAATCTAAAGAAATTAGCAGTTGAGATTGAATCTATCATTCAAAAATTAGCAGATTCGTTTAGTGTGGGCAATGCTATCAAAAACGGTGTGCCGGTTGCCATCATTGGCGAAACAAATGCGGGGAAATCGACATTGCTAAACCTTTTGCTTAAAGAGGAAAAAGCGATTGTCAGCGATATCCACGGAACAACCCGCGATGTGATCGAAGATGTGATAAACATCGGTGGAATTACGTTTCGGTTCATCGACACAGCTGGCATTCGCGAAACAGCAGATGTGATAGAGTCGTTGGGAATCGAGCGTACATTTCAGAAAATCGAACAGGCAGAAATCGTGCTTTGGATGATTGATGCGACCAGTTCGGTTGAAAGTGTGCAAAACCTTGCAAAAAGAGTTCTACCTGCCATCGAAGGTAAAACATTGCTAACGATTTTCAATAAATCAGATAAAATCGGCGACAATGAAAAAACTGAGCGCACCTCTCTTTTCACCTCAAGCAATCCACTTTTCATCTCTGCAAAAGAGAAAATCAACACAGATAAACTCCAAAAACAACTAATTGAAGCGGCACATTTACCTGAAGTCACGTCGAACGATGTGATTGTGACCAACCTCCGCCACTACGAAGCTTTGACCAGAGCAAATGCCGCCATAACCCGCGTAATAGAGGCAATGGATAATGGAATATCTGCCGACTTTTTAGCTCAAGACATTCGCGAATGTATTTATTATTTAGCTGCGATTACAGGTAAAATTAGTGCAAATGAGATCCTGCATACGATCTTCAGACGTTTTTGTATCGG
>JBAXGL010000389.1:0-1987 GCA_037139375.1 Bacteroidales bacterium
ATCGGCCCCGTAGCTCAGCTGTATAGAGCGTCAGATTCCGGTTCTGAAGGTCGTGAGTTAGAATCTCACCGGGGTCACTTATAGAAAAAGAGAAAACTCCTTGATAATAAATTTATTATCAAGGAGTTTTTCAATTATTACAATAAATAACTACTTATTTTTTCCAAAGTTCTTCAATAGATTCAAGCGTGCGACCTTTTGTTTCGGGAACAAATTTCCACATAAACAAAGCCGACAGAATGCCCATGATACCGTAAATCCAGTATGCAAAGCCGTTGTGGAAGTTTTCGGTCAACCACACGTTGTCATTCATCATCGGGAAGGTGAGAGACACAATCCAATTAGCAATCCACTGGGCTGCCACCGCAATTGATAATGCGCCACGAATTGAATTCGGGAAAATCTCAGCCAAAAGCACCCAGCAAACAGGACCCCAACTCATCGCAAATGCGGCTGTGTAAATGAGCATAAATACAAGTGCCATTATACCAATATTTTGGAAATAAAAAGTGAATCCAAGAGCTATCATACTAATCGCCATACCTATCGAACCAATAATCATAAGTGGTTTACGACCAAATTTATCTACAGTAAGAATAGCAACCACTGTGAATGCCAAATTGACCACACCTACAATAATAGTCTGCAACAACGAAGAGTCGGTCGATGCACCCATATTACGGAATATGTTTCCAGCATAATAAAGCACGACATTGATACCGACTGCTTGTTGGAATACTGAGAGCAAAATACCGACCACAATTACCCCGAAACCATAAGAAAGCCACGGTGCATTCAGTTCGTGCAAAGTACCTTTGATGTCTTTGAGAATATTTTCGGCGTCTTTCTTTCCAGCAATTTTTTGCAATACCTTTAGAGCCTTGTCATCTTTACCATTCATAGCTAGATAACGAGGTGTTTCAGGAACAAAAAACAACAATACTATAAATATTCCAGCTGGAATTGCTCCCGAAAGAAACATCAATCGCCAACCTTCGGTAGTTAACCATTGGTCGTCGCCTTGCTTTGCTATAAAATAATTCACGAAGTAAATAACCAACATTCCAAATATGATGGCAAACTGGTTAAACGAAACCAATTTCCCACGCACATTTGCTGGTGCAATTTCGGCAATATACATCGGAGAAATCATCGAAGCAATACCCACACCAATGCCCCCAATTATGCGATATACTACAAACGAATAGACATCAAGTGTTCCGAATACATTGAACGCTTCGGGTTTCCATGCACCAACTGCAGACACAAAAAAGGCTACAGCGGCAATAAATAGTCCGTTTTTACGACCTAATGATTTGGAAATAAACCCAGCCAACGCACCACCAATTACACATCCAATGAGTGCACTAGCAATGACGAAACCTTTGACTGCATCTGCTGTATTTTTCATTTCTACCTTGTTGGCTAATTCTGGAAGTGCTTTGCCTAAGAAACTTACAGCCCAAACTGTTAAACTGATGAGAACTAGAGCGCTGATGATTCCACCCTTTTTTGTGCCAAGCAGTCTGATGATTTGACCACAAACAATAATAAACACGAAGTAAAGCACCAAAGTCATCATTAGTTTATACTGACTAAAAACGGTCATAATGTCGCTTGAGAAGATGTATTCAGCACCCTTAGTAGTGTAGATATAGAATTCAACGAGCGATTTCTCAGCCCCATTGACCACCGCAGTGTCATATCCAAAAAGTAAACCACCTAGTGTGGCAACCAATGTCAAAAGAAAAATGTAGAGCTTACTGCCCTGCTGATAGGAATCCGAGGAATTATTTCCTCCTGTATTGATAAAGGCCATAGGATTAGGTATTTAAGATTAAACAAAAAAAAGTAAACATAGTAAACGAGTATACAAGTAAACAAGTGGACGGAATATCTCGTCAACTTGTTTACTCGTTCACTCGTCAACTCTTATTAAATATACATATTCACAATCGCTTCGTAAAGCTCTTGTTTTCCGCTGATT
>JBAXGL010000390.1:0-1982 GCA_037139375.1 Bacteroidales bacterium
TATCGTTTTGCTAGAAATCCAGCTTCTACAGTCTGGGGTATAGACACTAATGGTGATGGCATATTGGATGTCGCAAAGGACTTTTCACAACAAGTATCTCATAACTGGCAAAAAGAACTATTTAGACCAGGTTATACTAAAAGTGTCGATTTGAGTATCAATAGTGGACAAGGCTCAAAATTGCGATTTTCTACCAATTTGGGTATTATGAATCAGGAAGGTATAATTGAAAATAACAGTTATAGCCGTCTTACAGCCCGATTTAAATCTGAGTATGATGTAAATCCGAGGCTTACACTTGGAATGGGAACAAATATGTCATATACTGTAGCTGATGGAGCTGTGGTTTCTAACGGTCCAAATAGTTATACCGGACTTCTACAGTCTTTTGCCTTATATAATCCATTTAATAGTTTTGATGATGCAGGCAATACGGATAATGGAGGTCTTTCTAGTCCTAAATCATTCCTTAATAATGCGTATAAAAAGACTCCTCTATTCAGGACAATAAATGACTTCAGTATTAATTATAAGATTCGTTCAAATTTAGTTCTTCGACTAAGCGTTAATGGCGGATTAACTTCATCGAAGGGTGAAGAGTGGTATCCAACCACAACTTCATGGGGATATACAAAGAATGGACTCGCTATAGTTTCGGTAGCGTCATCTCAACAATGGCAAACGTCTAATACTCTCACTTATACAAATACATTCAAAGGAGGGCATTACGTCAATTTGATGCTTGGATTAGAAGCAAGTGAGTATTATCTGAGTAATTTATCTGTTAAAGGCGAGAATTTTTTAGTGCAAACTTATAACCCTGTCTTTGATATGTCTCAAGCTAGTGTCTTTCCTGACAAGCCTAGCACATCTCAAACAAAAGATGCCAGATTGTCACAATTCGGTAGATTGAATTATATTTTGAAAGATAAATATCTTTTTACGGCAACACTACGAAGAGACGGGTCTTCCAAATTTGGAGCGAATAATAAATATGCATTGTTCCCTTCTGCTTCTTTTGCTTGGAAGGCTCATCAAGAAAGATTTTTAAAGAATCAGGACATTTTAAGTGAGTTTAAAATCAGAACAAGTATTGGTTCTACAGGTAATGATCGAATCGACTCTTATAGAGCGTTATCAAGATTAGATAAAGCATATTACTCAAATTTTAATGGTGATAATTCTGATTTAGGTCTTGCTCCATCTGAAATTGCAAATCCAAATTTGAAATGGGAGACGACCTATCAGTATGATGCAGGCCTTGATATTCAGCTATTAAGAAACAGAATTGGTTTGACGGCTGACGTTTATTACAAAGACACTCATGATATGCTTTTACGTGCAGATGTACCGGGTCAATCTGGCTCTTATAAACAGTGGCAGAATATCGGTAGAATAAGTAATAAAGGATTCGAACTCTCTATTACAACTACTAATATTGCAACCAAAAACTTTGTTTGGAAGAGCAGCTTTAACTTCAACGTGAACAGAAATAATGTTGAATCTCTTGGCTCTGTTAGCTCAATACCTGTATCGGTTAATGGGGGATGGATCACCGAAGTCGGTCGCGTGTTGGTTGGGCATCCTATTGGTTCAGGATGGGGATATGTTTTCGATGGTATTTATCAAACTGATGATTTTGAGGCTGATGGAAAAACCCTCAAAGCTGGAGTTACCAAGATTTCAGGGATTACCTCAAAGCCAGGGGATATGAAATTTAAAGATTTAAGCGGAGATGGATTGGTTGATCCTCAAAAAGATAAAACTATTATTTCAAATAGCCAGCCCAAAAATTTTGGAGGATTTTCAAATAGTTTTACTTACAAAAATTTTGACTTGTCGATATTTATCCAATGGTCTTATGGAAATCAAGTAATGAATCTTGGTCGATACAGATTAGAAGGATATAGTCCCTATTATAATGTTTCTTCAGAATATTGGCAAAATGCTTGGACACCATCTAATCCTACGAACAGTTATCC
>JBAXGL010000391.1:0-1979 GCA_037139375.1 Bacteroidales bacterium
GCTTGAAAACTGCATGGATAACAATTCTCTGTGGAATCGGTCATGTTGGGAGTTCTGTTGTGATTGGATTTATTGGCATTGCCGCAGGTGTAGCTCTTTCAAAACTAACGTATTTTGAATCAGTTCGAGGTAATATCGCCGGTTGGTTGTTTATTGGTTTTGGCTTGGCTTATGCACTTTGGGGTCTAAGACGAGCATTCAAGAATAAACCGCACACGCATTCACACTTCCATTTAAATGGCAAAAAACACGTTCACGAACATACTCATTTTGTGGAACATGCACACATTCATTCTGAAGAAATTGCCGAGAGGACTGACTACAAGTCACTTACGCCGTGGATTTTGTTTGTCATTTTTGTTTTTGGACCGTGTGAACCGCTGATTCCGTTGCTTATGTTTCCTGCACTAAAACACAGCGCATTAGGTGTTGTTAGCGTAACCACTGTTTTCGGCATTGTTACCATTTCCACCATGTTGTCGATAGTTCTGCTGATGACATCTGGATTAAGATTAGTAAAACTAGAACGCATTGAAAAATACACTCACGCTTTAGCTGGTGCAGCAATATTTTTTAGTGGTGTTGCCATTCAGTTTTTGGGACTTTGATTTGCTTAAAATGATTAATAAAATTGAAAGAAAAATATGGAACTTCAAGAAAAATACGAAAAATTAAAGACAATTATCTCCAATACAGGTAGAGCAGCTGTGGCTTATTCGGGAGGCGTAGACAGCACCTTACTATCAAAAGTAGCCTTTGATGTTTTGAAAGAAAACTCCATTGCCGTCACATTGGTTTCGCCTATGAATGCACAATCGGAAATGAAAGATGCAGAAGATTTGGCTAAGGAAATAGGCATCACTCATTATATGATTAATGACGATGAAATTGAGGACGAAGTGTTGGCAAATCCGGTAAACAGGTGCTATTTCTGTAAAAAAATTGAATTTGGTAGAATTATTGAAAAAGCCGCTGAAGTTGGCGTGAATGTTGTTTTCGACGGTTCAAATATGGATGATATGTCCGATTATCGACCTGGTCTTCAGGCTTTGAGCGAGCTAAAAGTAATTAGTCCGCTTCGAATGGCCGAGTTGACAAAAAGTGAAATTCGCGAACTTTCGCATCAACTTGGTTTGCGCAGTTGGAATAAGCCTGCACTAGCATGTCTGGGTTCACGCATTCCGTACGGCGAGAGAATTACCATTGAGAAGCTGACCAAAATTGATAAATCGGAAGATTATCTTCGTACGTTAGGTTTTGTGCAATTCAGAGTGAGGAGTCACGAGAAAATGGCTCGCATTGAAATCAGCCCCGAAGAACGTTCCAAATTGTTTGATGGAGATTTGCTCGATCAAATTTCGAGACAACTGAAAGCGTATGGCTATCAATATGTTTGCATGGAATTAGAAGGTTATGTAACCGGCAGTTTAAATCGTGTAATTGAAAATAAATATAGCTATGACGGAAAGTCAAATTCTTGAACTACTCAAAAACGTAAAAGAGGGAAATCTGGAACTTGGACAGGCTGTTAATCAACTCAAACAACTTCCTTTTGAAGATTTGGGATATGCCAAAGTAGATCATCATCGCGAGATACGAACCGGTTATCCAGAAGTGATATTTTGCCCGGGAAAAACGAATGAACAAATTCGTGGCATTGTGGAACGCTTACTGGCAAAAGGCACCAACATCATGGTCAGTCGTGTTGAAAAATCGGTTTATGAAGCCATAAAAGATTTGCATCCCGATATGGAGTATTATCCCGAGGCGCGCACCATTTTTATTCAGCAAAAAGATATCACTAAAAGCAAATCCCGTGTTTTGGTAGTTACCGGTGGCACTTCGGATATTCCGGTGGCTGAAGAAGCAGTTGTTACGGCCGAAAAATTAGGTTGCACCGTGGAACGACTTTATGATGTAGGCGTGGCAGGCATTCATCGTTTGCTCGCTAATAGATACCGTTTGGATAGTGTACAAGT
>JBAXGL010000392.1:0-1975 GCA_037139375.1 Bacteroidales bacterium
TTAAAGAAAGCACCTACCGAAGCAAAGAAGTTTGATTTCTTGACTTGTTTCGCAGGTTGTTCGGGTGCAAAAAGGCGGTTGCGAATATCCATTATCTTGGTGTATGCCTTCAGTGTATCCACTGAGCTTGCATCTTCTTTCACCATCACCAAGATGTGACTTACTTCCACGTTCTCTTTCAAGCGGTCATAAGCCTCTTTTGCCAAACGATCTTCCACCGTTTTGTCGGTGAGATAAGGTTGAACCAATTGTTTGCGGTAGCCATCAAGTTCTGTTCTGAAAGCTTTCGTGGTGTCAATGCCCAGACTTTCGGCTTCCACCACCTTGAGTTTAAAGTTTTTGAATAGCACCAGATATTCTTCCAACGATTTTTTGTCAATCGCAGATGAATTGTTGTTTTTACCATAAATGTACTCAAATTCTGACTTTGTAATTCCCTTGTTGTTGATTTTCATCAATACAGGATCAGCAGCCTGTGCTGTTCCCAAAACAGTTAGTAATAAGGCAAATGCAAACAAACTTCGTTTCATACGTTCTTTTTTTGGTTTTTAGATTATTGTCGTATTTAACTCGTAAACTACATGGTCTTTGCTCAACCGCTGTAATATTGCTCGTTTCATACTTCGTAAGGTCATTTATTAGGTATTGTAAATTAGTTTTAAACTACGGTACTTTGGTTTTTAGATTTTGGTGAACGCAAAAATACACTAAACTAACGAACTTCAAATGCAAAAAGTGTTCAATTCGTTAATTCATTATATTAAAATGTGTTATAGCGAGGATAAGTAGCAATTATTTGCCTTTAAAAAGTGGAAATCCACGGCAGAAAACAAACAACCCCTCGCCAAAATTGACGAAGGGTTGTATATCTTAATGGTAAATTGAAATTGATTAAATTGTAAATATATTATTCTCCTCGGCTGTAGTTTGGTGCTTCGTGTGTAATCGACACATCGTGTGGATGGCTTTCGGCAACTCCGGCATTGGTGATTCGAGTAAATTTTGCATGATGCAGTTTCTCGATGTTGATAGCTCCGCAATAACCCATTCCGGCACGCAGACCACCCACCAACTGATAGACCACTTCAAAGAGTGTACCTTTGAACGGCACACGCGCAGCAATACCTTCGGGAACGAGTTTTTTCACATCGTCTTCGGCATCTTGGAAATAGCGGTCTTTCGATCCCTGTTGCATGGCGTCGATAGATCCCATGCCACGGTACGATTTAAACTTACGACCATTGAAAATGATGGTGTCGCCCGGCGACTCTTCCACACCTGCAATCAGACCACCCACCATAATAGAGTTTCCACCCGCAGCCAATGCTTTCACGATGTCGCCCGAGTAGCGGATACCGCCATCAGCAATCAACGGAACGCCTGTGCCTTCGAGTGCTTTTGCCACTTCGTAAATGGCAGATAACTGTGGAACGCCTACACCGGCAATCACTCGAGTCGTACATATGGAACCTGGTCCGATACCCACTTTCACGGCATCGGCACCTGCATCGGCAAGCATTTTGGCGGCAGAACCTGTGGCGATGTTACCTACCACCACGTCGAGGGTTGGGTATTTGGCTTTCACCTCTTTCAGCATTTCTACAACTCCTTTGGAATCGCCATGTGCAGTATCAATCACGATAGCATCCACACCAGCATCCACCAATGCAGCTACACGATCCATGGTGTCGGGGGTGACGCCTACTCCAGCAGCCACACGCAGACGACCTTTTTCGTCTTTGCACGCCATCGGTTTATCTTTTGCTTTGGTGATGTCTTTGTAGGTAACGAGTCCGATCAGCTTGCCATCTTTGTCGAGCACCGGCAGCTTTTCTATTTTGTAGTTTTGAAGTATGTCGGCAGCTGCATCGAGGTCGGTAGATTGGTTGGTGGTCACCAGGTTCTCTTTGGTCATCACATCGTCGATCGACTTTGCAAAGTTGCGTTCGAAGCGTAAATCGCGGTTGGTGACAAT
>JBAXGL010000393.1:0-1971 GCA_037139375.1 Bacteroidales bacterium
TTATTCTCTATCAAGGGCTCTATCGAGGTCGTCTTTCGACTTTTGAATGAAAACTTGTTCTATGTATTTAAGTGTGCTTTTCGGTTTCTTCATAAGTGTTGTATTGATTTCAATCATCAAAATCTGCGCCATAAAGATCATCACTGAATGAGTTTTAAATGGTTTGATAAATTATTTTAAAAAGTTTCATTTCTGTTCCGCTTATACATGAGTTATGATTTCAGTAAATACCTTTGCTACTTCTTTTTCGTCCGGAATTTGAGTAAACGCCAATTGTGAAAGTTCATTGCGATAAGTTTCCCGAAGTTTATACCATAGTGTTGGAAAGTCTGTTAAGAGTGGCGATTGCTCAATCTTCTTGTTTTGCCAATCAGCTGGAGCATCAAATGTTTTCTGATCGTGTGCATAAAGTTCTGTAAAATCGGTTTTAAAATCGACAGATTTGAGATATTCAGCACATTGAACATTATTTGCTAGAAAGTACAAGTCGTAAAAGTGACGAATTTTGGAAGCAATCGCCAAAGTCGGATTTTCGGAAAAAGAAAATCGAATAAGTGACACCAGTTTTTCAATCATTGTACGTCGTTTGTCGAGGACATTGAGTGTAAAGGGTTGCAAGTTGTGTTTGGTAATGAGGTGACCGTTATTTGTTTTCTCTAAGAAATCAGCCATAAAACTCGTTATCGTTTTGGGTTCATACGGATATGGATTTACAAACGAATTGATTTCGACCAGCAGATTTCCAGAGCTAACAGCCGTTTTGGTCGTTTGTTTCAAAATGTTGGGGTAAGCGTAAACAGCCTTGTAGAAGCGCGACCCTTTACTGGTAACGCCATCAACCTGAATTTCCTGCAAATTGCCGGTCATTCCCTTAGCTACCTTCTTTATGAGTGTTTTGAGCTGGTTTCCAGTGAATGTACCCGCATCAATTACAGCCACATCAATGTCCTCGGAAAAGCGATCTACCAACTTGAATGCTTTGGACAAGGAGGTTCCACCTTTGAAAACGACCTTGCCGGCATTCTCGTTTTGAGCTAACAGACGAAGTGAGTGTGTGATCCAATAATCTTTTTCTATATAAATGGGCGAAATTGAAAAGTATTCGGCGGTGGCCAATACTATATCGGTAAATAATTTATTGTCGGTATGCAGCATTATTTTAGTCTCCAGTTATTTTTGTTGGGTAAAACAGATTCGGATATAGGCATGTTGTATGAGCTAACATGATTGAGCGAATCGCTTAGCTTTTTTACGTTGCTTTCTTCAACGCCAATTCTCTCTAATATAGCCCCGCAAAGCGCTTGTACAGCAGGAGAATATTTCAAAACAAGGGTTGTAAGCATTTTTATTTTTTCTTCAGGCAATTGACTGATAATTGATATTAAACGGCTGCAAGCTTCATCCGGCGTTGTGGCAGGAATCTCACGAATAAAGCGTATGGCATCTAAAATACGCAGTAACTCAATATTCTTCTTTGTAATTTTATTGTGTTGAACGATAAAAGATATCTTATACATTCCCCGTTTGATAGCTCTGCGATATTTGTTTGTGCCTATTTGAAGTGCCGCAGGGATTTGAGTAGTTAATCCTAAATCGTTGAAAGCATTGTAGCCGGTTATGTATCCAATCAATTCGCCGTTGTGTTCTAAAAGATCCTTTGCAATTTGATAAGGTGAGGGCTGTAAAGCTCCGAACTGCGACCTGCGGGGTTTATAGAACTTCCCTTTTGAGAGTTTGGTTATTTTTCCTGCTGCAGCCATTCTGTTTAATGCCTTTACAACAGCATCTTTACGTCTAACATCAATATCGAAATCAGTATAGGTGAAAATATAGTCTGTTGGTAGCCTATCAATTGTAATCGCTATTTTTTGTGATACTTTCATTTAAATTCTTTTGTACAAAGATAATTAATTTGTCCTGTTTATTGCGTAATAAACAGGACTTTTTTCGAAATAATGTATTTCTAAAAAT
>JBAXGL010000394.1:0-1963 GCA_037139375.1 Bacteroidales bacterium
GGTGAAAAGCCGTTTTCGGACTACTTTTGTCGCGCCAAAAGTAGCAAAAGGCGCAGGAACGCCCGATATGGGCAGAGTTGAATGGATATATTTATTAAATTTCAATATATTCGAAAATTTATTGCTGAAGATTTGCAAAACAATAGAATAATTTCTATCTTTGCAGAGTCAAACAACAAACAACAAAAGAGAAATATGAAATCCAGCGAATTAAACAGGCTTATTCTAAGAAATGGTTGGAAGGTTGTTTCACAAAGAGGAAGCCATGTAAAATATTAAAAGAACGGAATAATTTACATTGCAACATTCCATGGAAGTAAAGAGGTAGGTTATGGGCTTGAATGTAAAATAAAAAAAGAGATAGAACTTAAATAATCATTCTCCACAATAAAAAACAAAATATTATGACTAAAATTGAAGCGATTATAGAACGGGCGGTTGACGGCACATTCAGCGTATATTGTGTAAACGAAATGTTTTCAGGTATGGGTGATAATGTTGAATCTGCAAAATTGGATATGATAGAGCAAATGAAGTTTTTCAAAGAAACTTCCGCTGAGGACAAACACGAATATCCTAAATTCTTGGACGGAGATTTTGAAATTGTTTACAAATTTAATACCGAAAGTTTATTAGAATACTATTCTGGAATTCTATCATTATCTGGGTTGGAGAAAATAACAGGCATACACCAAAAACAATTGTGGAGTTATCTGCATGGTAGGTCAAAGCCACGCAAAGCACAAGTTGAGAAAATTGAAAAGGGACTTCACCGTTTTGGAAACGAATTAATATCTATTTCACTCTGATTGGTTGTTTGACGATTTCAAACGAATGTGAGTAAATCCCTACTGCTAAAAACAGTGGGGATTTTTTTATGCGCGAAAAGGTGCAAAAGGTGCAGAAGCGATACAAAAGCGTTTATTGAGTGGAGGCCGGCAAAAGACTCCCGCAATGAAGCGGAACAAGTTGTGCAAGCTCAGAAGTTCGAATGGTGAGGATTTTTGAGCTAGGGATTTAATCTGCGGAACTGCCCGTAATTTGCTTTAAGCCTCAAACATTTAACCGATATTTGTTTAAATCTCCGAGTAATTCATTTATTCAGTAGTCAATAATGAAACTTATAAATCAATATCTAATAAATAAACCTGATCAGCCATTAATACCTATAAAATTTCAATATCGATTTTCAGAAACTTTTTTTTCGGAATACTGGAAATAAATGATCTTATTTTTCGTTTTTAAACCCTTCTACATCAACCAATACAAATTTTTCACGTTCATCAGGATTTTGTACTGACAACTTCACATTTTTGAAAGTAATGTTTTTTGCATGACGAATATAGGCACCCCAGGCAGGTAAAACGCCAAAGAAGAATTGTTCCGGATAACGTGCTATATCTTCTTCGACAACCCGTTTAGCAACTTCCTTTGTACCACCACCATGATAAGAAATGTCTATATTCTCCAACAAAATATTTTCTATATAATGCTCTGGAATACCTGTAATCATAATACAGTTTTTGTTGATGTCTTCACTTTCAATTACAGCCTTGATATTTCGAATTTTTATATTCTTTATGGATCCAACTTTAGCCCCTTCTTTATTTACAGCTTTACTATACAGTTGTTCTGTGGGCTTATCATAAGTACGACCTCTGTTGCCAAGTCGGATAAAAATTGGACCTTCTACATTATTCATCACAATATCAGAGATTGTAATATCTTCGAGAATACCACCATCCACAAGTAAGAGTTTGATGGCTCCCATCTTAGTGCCTGAAAAATCACAATTTGTAACTTTAATGTTTTTAAAACCTCCTCGTGATGAAGTTCCGCACTTAAAAGCGGCTGTATGGCTGGTTACTTTACAATTTCTGACAATAATATTTTCGCATAAATTATCAGTAGTACTTTTTGGACAAATAGCATCATCACCGCTATAAATATTACAATTCTCAAT
>JBAXGL010000395.1:0-1963 GCA_037139375.1 Bacteroidales bacterium
AATCGGTGGAGCAGGTGAAACAACGCCTGTCGCAAACCGCTATTGCCAACTATTTTACATTAGTTTATTTGCAGGAAGCGCTCAAAATCAAAGAAGAACAGCT
The DNA here is from genome assembly GCA_037139375.1 of Bacteroidales bacterium. Classification (GTDB taxonomy): domain Bacteria; phylum Bacteroidota; class Bacteroidia; order Bacteroidales; family UBA7332; genus CAXXIC01. The sequence continues at coordinate 104 of JBAXGL010000395.1, forward strand.
GAATACGCTGAACGAACACCTTCGTTTTGTTCAGAAAAAGCAAGCAACAGGTTCTGCTACGCAATACGAAATTCTGACGACGCAAGTTCGTATTTCTGCCATCGAAAATCAGAAAATTGATATTGAGGCAGCACGTCAGGTGCAGGTTTCGCAGCTCAATTCGTTGCGCGGCAAACCCGAAGATTCTCCTGAATTGATGAAAAATGAAATCACGGTGTCGTTGCCTTATTTGCAAAGTGATGCGCTCTTTGCATCGGCTATGCAGAATCGCGATGAGATGAAGTTGGCGCGCGAAAAAGCGAAACTCGCTGAACTGCGCTACAGTCTGACGAATACGCAAAACAGCGCATCGCTGAATGGGTTCGCATCAGCAGGCATCAAGAATGGCTACATACCGTATATGTACGACCCGACGCCCAACTTTACGGCAGGCGTCTCGTTCAAAATTCCGATTTACGATGGCAAGCGCACCAAATACAATCTGACACAAGCGAAATCTGCAATCTTGGTTAACGACCAGGAGACCGAGTTTACCCGTCGTGGCATTGTGAACGAGGTGGTGGAAATGCAATCGGGCGTGAAATCGGCACAGAAGAAAGTTGAACAATCGGAGTTGTTGCTCAAGCAAGCTACTCAAGCTTATTTGTTGGCAAAAATCCGTTTTGAGTCGGGCGTTATCACCAATCTAGAATTGTTGGAAGGCTCAACCTCTGTTTCGGAAAGCCGATTGATGCTGCTGAAATCAAAAATAGAATATAGCGTTAGCCTTTATAAATTGAAATCTGCTATTGGGGAACGTTTGTATTGAAAACAACGATAGAACAATTATTTAGTCCTTGAAATTTTTTTTCCATAAAGGGTTTTGTTCGTTTTATGTCTTTCAACTTTTGAGTGTGAGTCTACGTATATCATCCAAATAAATGCTCAAAATCGTGCAAATTGTTGGGAAAATCGGTTGGGCAAAAATAATTTAGGGTTACATTGAATGCGATTCAAATTCAAATTCAAAAGTATTAGGGATGGGTTCAGTCTTGAAAATCTTTCGTTTAAAAGTTCAATGTACTTTTCTTTATAATCAGAACTTGAAAAGCTTAACTGTATAAAATCAACCCATTTGTTTTTGACTATCTCCATTTTACGAAAAATATTTGCCTGTTGTTTCGTATCTAATTTCATGGTGTAAAATGCTGACTCAAAATCACGTCGGTTGATCCTTTTCTTTTTCCTTTATAAAGTCAATGCTAAATCCTCGTCGTCTTCGGGGTTAACCAATGCAGTAGATAACTTGTCATATGCTGGAGATAAGATTGGTCAGTTTGTTCTGGAATTGGTGTATGGATTAAGTGCCGTACTTGTAACTCTTTAAATCAGTCATTGAAAATCGCATTAGAAAACACAGATTTAAGATGTTGTTTTGGTGTAAAATAAATTTTTTAGTGTTTAAAGTCACCATAGATATTCTTGTGAGTGGAAATAATTTTGAAACAGGTTTTGTAAAGTTTTTGGGAAGTTTCTATTTGTGCGATTATCGGAATTTTGAATCGATTGTTTGGTTTATGAGATGAAGAAATATGAGTTGTCGCAATTTTCGTATTTTATTCTATGGTGAATATAGATAAATTACATTTAGCCGGATTATGATTTGATAATAATTTAAACAAAATAACCCTTGCAAAAATTGGTTACATTTTCACAGTTTTATTAGAAAATTTCCTGTCTGAATATTAATTATATATAATTAATTGGCACTATCTTTTTTATATTTAACCATATACTCTGTTGGAGATATTTTATAAAAAGCCTTAAACCATTTAGAAAAATATTGTGGATTTGAATGACCAATATCATAAGCAATTTCAG
>JBAXGL010000396.1:0-1959 GCA_037139375.1 Bacteroidales bacterium
TGAGCACCAATAAACTCTACAACACCAACCTCAAATACCTCGAAAACGACGAGGCAAAAGGTTTGCTGCTCGACTACAAATCGCACGAAATAGAGACGAAATTCCGCTTCGAAAACAGCACTTCGATGAGTGATTTTCGACTGATTATGGGTGTGAATGCCGAAGTGGCAGACTATTACAACAGTACCTATGGACAATTCATAAAGGACTACCGTACCGACCTGACCATCTACAAATACGGCTTATTTGGTTCGTTACTCTACGAAAGTCCCGATGGGCGCATGACCGGCTCACTGGCTCTGCGCACCGATGCGAACAACTATTCGTCGCTGATGAGCAACCCGCTGAATCAGCTCTCTCCTCGCCTATCGGCATCGTATCGGTTGTTCGACAATTTCTACCTAAACGGAAACATTGGGCGTTATTACCAATTGCCTCAATACACTGCTCTTGGCTACAAAGAGGGCGGCGTTTTTGTTAATAAACCAACGGTGAAATATCTGCTTTCAGATCAGATTGTTTTGGGAATTGAGCATCGTCCCACTCGATATATTCGCCTTACTTTAGAAGGTTTTTACAAAAACTACAAAAATGGACTTCTCTCTCTAAATGACAGTATTCCTTTATCATCGAAAGGAGCCGATTACGATGTGTTGGGAACTGAAAAAGTCAACTCAAATGCCAAAGGTCGCGCCTACGGTGTGGAGTTTTTGGCACGTTTGGCAGCTTACAAAAACCTCAATTTTATTGCGGCTTATACCTACGTTCGCAGCGAATTCACCACCCCCGACCGCAGTGAATATATACCAACTTCGTGGGATAATCGCCACCTGCTCACGATCACCGGAGGATACGAATTTAGAAGAAACTGGTCGCTGGGTTTGAAATACCGACTCGTAGGCGGTGCGCCTTACACCGCATGGGATGAAGCTAAATCGATTGCCAACTGGGCACAAACCAACCGCCCTGTGCTCGACTATGCCAACTACAATGCCGGTCGGTTACCGCTTTTCACACAACTTGATATGCGCATCGACAAAAACTATTACTACAAAACGTGGATGCTGGGCTTCTACCTCGACGTTCAGAATGCAATGAATACCAAATACATTGCTCAATCGCGCCTTCTTATTCAAGATGGCAAGGCTAAATACATCGAGAACGAAAGTGGAAATGTATTGCCTTCCATTGGTGTGATGGTGGAGTTTTGAAAATTACAATTTGCAAACAATCATAAATAATAGTAGATTTGTATTTTAAATTCAATTATATATTGCTATTCTTTACTCTATATCTATAAATGCAAAATCAACTAAAAAATGAACTACACAATATCCTTTCAGGAAAGAGCGAAGTTAGGTATGGAACAACTATCCAAGCAATCACCCACTACCTTAACGATGGCGAAAAATCAGGCGTTGTTGCTGAAAACGAAAAGCAATTCAAAAAACAAGAAACAAAGAGACTTGAAGACTATATAAACTCACAAAATCTTTGGATAACAGATATTGATTTTTCACAATACATAAGCGAAGGAGCTGAGCAGAGAGTTTTTTTGAAAGATAGCAATCATGTTCTTAAACTGAATGATGCTATATATTATCAAAGTTGGAAAGACTATTTTTTCAACTTATTACTTCATAATTTTTTCTTTTCAGATACTGCATACAATTTATTAGGATTCGCAAAAGAAAATAACATAATATATGCTGTGGTTCAGCAAAATTATGTTTCAATAACTTCTACTACAGATTTGAATAAAGTAAAAGAATTTCTAAAAATAAATGGTTTTGATAATAATCGCAATAATGATTATATCAATACAGAACTTGGCATTATTTTAGAAGATTTACATGATGAGAATGTTTTGACCCAAAATAACATCTTATACTTTATAGATACCGTTTTCTTTTTGACAGATAAGTTTTGGAAAGACTTTCAAAATTAATTTTAAAAAAG
>JBAXGL010000397.1:0-1935 GCA_037139375.1 Bacteroidales bacterium
TATCTTACCAATATGGGTTGCGATGAACTAATAGGTTCGCTAAATGATATGTCAGATGCTCAAGGGAAAATGATGTTGAATTATGGGTACAATTCTGAATCACAATACGTCTCTGATGCTTGGTTTGCACTTTATGCAGGGATAGACAGAGCCAATAATATCCTTAAATATGTTCCTGCTATAGCTGCGATGGATAGTACGAGAAAAGCTCAAATAATTGCTGAGGCTCATTTCTTTAGAGGATTCTACTATAGTTATTTAGCTTGGCTGTTTGGTGGCGTTCCTTTACAGTTGGAACCTAATAGCAATGCATATGCCCCTCGGGATTCTTTGTCAACTGTTTACAATCAAATTATAACGGATTTGACCTTTGCTTGTAATAATCTACCATATCGAAATGTGATTACAGGGAGAGTTAATCGCTATACGGCTCAAACGATGCTCGCAAAAGTGTATCTCGCTCTGGCATCATGCAAAGAAAATCAGGTTGGAAAAGATTTGGACAATCCACTCAATCAATTTGACTTTGTGAATCAAACAGAATGCTACAAAAAATGCCTGACACTGTGTGATTCTGTTTATCACAATAGTGGGTACTCATTGCATCCAAACTACAATTATCTTTTTATCGCTGATACCAAACAATTGAAAGCTGAAATCCTTAAAGAAGATATTATGGTTGTAAATGCAGGTTCAGGTGGATCAAGTGAATATCTCCTGTTTTCTGCTCTTTCAGGTCCACAAGGCGGAGTTAATTCGAATGGAGGCAATTATGGTAATCTTAGACCTCTTGGTGAGTTGGCTGAGAGATATGACCTTACAAATGATGCGCGTGCAATTCAGAATATTTCAGGTAACTCATCGAGTACGCTTACACAAACAATCCTAACCATTAAATATTATTCAACCAATGTTGTAAATAGTGCTGGGAATAATTTCTGTCTCGATAAATTTAGACAGTCTGACCCTGCAATTCGAACGGCATTGGGAATTCCTACATGGGCAAGTACCTTAAGCTTTCCCCTTTTAAGATTTGCCGATGTAATTTTAATGTACGCAGAGGCATCATACAAGGTTAGTGGTAATGCAACTTATTCACGACAATTGCTCCTCGAATTGAGAAATAGAGCAGCACAACTCGACGCTACGAAAGCTTATATATTAACTCAAAACTACTATCGAGTTGATTTTATGCAGGAACTATCTGATGAACGGTCGCGTGAGTTATGTGCTGAAGGATGGAGGCGTTTTGATTTAATTCGTTGGGGTAAACTTACAAGTGTTGTCTCTAATCTTGCAACATCTAATGTTAATAATATTAAGCCAAACTATTTTTATTGGAATACTTTGTATGCATCTGTGATTCAGGGAAATTATGCACCTTACAAAATCTGGTTTCCGATTCCAAAAAGAGAACTTGAAACCAATTCTAATCTGATTCCAAATTTTGGTTACTAAATCGTATGAATATGCGAAAAAAATGTATTAAGTCATTCACAAATAGAAAGTCTATTATTGTGAGCTTTTTGTTATTCATTTGTTATTCTCTTCAAGCTATTAAGCCGGTAAGATTTGATTTGCAAGAGTTTATAAATATAGAAATAAATGCAGGAAAAAACCCCCTTGTCATTCCTCCTGGAGTTTATCGGCTTAAACCATTTGATCGACAGCATTTATTGTTTAAGAATCTTAGCAATCTAACCATCATTGCAGATAGTGTTGAGATTGTTTGTTCCGAAACAACGAGAGCTATAACGTTTGAAAATTGTGAGAACCTCACAATCAAAGGACTTACAATTGATTATGATCCACTGTGTTTCACGCAGGGGCGAATAATCAGAATGTCGGAAGATAAATCGGAAATTGAATTCAAACTGGACGAGAATTATCCACGTAATTTTGAAAAACGGATAGAGATTTTTGATTCTAAAACGC
>JBAXGL010000398.1:0-1929 GCA_037139375.1 Bacteroidales bacterium
GTACCCTCGCCGAGAATCGAACTCGAATCTAAAGTTTAGGAAACTTTCGTTCTATCCATTGAACTACAAGGGCAAATTAATGTGTCGCAAAATTACTATTTTTCGTAGACAAAGCAAGCTTTTTCGTCGAATCAGAACAGCATTTTGAGTACATCGAGCGACTTTATGGCAGGGAATGAGTTAAGATGCAGGCGATAGTAATCTAAAATCTCTCCAATAATTTCTTGACGCTGTTGCCTATTGTATGCGAAATGCGACATGTTTTCGTAATTTATGCGCAAAAGATTGGCTAAAGCTTCGGTTTGTTGTCTGTTTAGTAAGTTATTGTGAAGAGGTTTCTCGTTGAGAAATATCCCGTTTTGAAGGTCGAAATAGTTATTCGATTGGGCATTCACTTCGTGAGGATAAAACCCCAAATAGGCAGTGAATTTCAATACAAATACCAAATGAAAATTGGCTATACCTTTTTCGCTCCATTCGAGGATATGGACTGAGTTTTCGATAAATTGATAAAGGGGTGTGTTTTGTTCTTGTTCACGAATAATACGAAAGAGAAACTCTGCAACAAACAGGGCAATCGCCGATTTTATAGGATGGGTATAGATGTGAATGAGTGGAAATGCTGTTTTGGCTTCTTTTATTTGGTGAATTTCTTTTCCTTGTTTGGTGTGGATTTCTAAGTCAAGAATAGAAAGTGGTTGAAAAAGATTTGCTTTCACCCCTGCTTTTCTGCCTCTAGAAGTGGGTAAATAGCAGGCTATTCGTCCCAGATTCTCTGAATATAGGTGAACAATCGATGCGTTGTCTTTGTATTGTATGGTGTGCAAAACGATGCACCTCGTTTTTTCGTGCATAAACGTGCGAATTGTAGGGGCAAATGTAGTGCATTTTTAGATGAATTCTTTACTTTTGTCAAAGGTCATCACTTTATGGCATTTGTTGATTAAAACGTTTGAATCATGGAAGAATTAACTCTGACTACACCGTCTTTATTGTTTTCGGCAGTTTCGCTGATTTTGTTGGCATACACCAATCGCTTTCTTGCGTATGCTCAGGTGATTCGCAATTTGAAGAGCGAGTATGAGAAGAATCCAACAGTAGTAGGAGCCGCTCAGATCTCTAATTTAAGGCAAAGGCTTTATCTAACACGTTCTATGCAGGTTCTCGGGTTAATCAGTCTGTTGTTGTGTGTTATTTCGATGTTTACCATCTATATTCATTTGAAAGAACTTTCTGTATATATTTTTGGTGTGGCATTAGTGTGTCTTATCTTTTCGTTAGGAATATCCATTCGCGAAATATTAATCTCTGTCAGAGCACTTGATATTCATCTCGACTCGATGACAAAAGCGAAAAATATATGATTTTTTACAATAATATTTTGCCAATCTGAAAAACTGGCGTATATTTGCACTCGCAAAAAGCTAAAAGGCTTGCATGGCCCATTCGTCTATCGGTTAGGACGTTAGGTTTTCATCCTAGAAAGAGGAGTTCGACTCTCCTATGGGCTACTATATAAAGCATTAATAATTAACAAATTAGGAGATTAGTCAATATGGCAAATCATAAATCATCAGAGAAGAGAATTAGACAAGCGAGTGTAAAAAGATTGCACAATAGATACTACGCTAAAACAGCTAGAAATGTGATTAAAAAACTTCGTTCTACTACGAACAAAGAGGAAGCAATCACATTGTATCGCAGTGTCAGTGCAATGTTAGATAAATTAGCTAAAAAGAACACGATCCACAAAAACAAAGCAAACAACTTGAAATCGAGATTGGCTTTGTTTGTGAACAAACTTGCGTAAGCGATTCGTTTCGGTTTTTCGGAACTAAAACTTTCCCTATAGAAGGCCCATTCGTCTATCGGTTAGGACGTTAGGTTTTCATCCTAGAAAGAGGAGTTCGACTCTCCTATGGGCTACTA
>JBAXGL010000399.1:0-1922 GCA_037139375.1 Bacteroidales bacterium
TCGTTGAGGGTTTGTTTCACCACCTCAATTTGTTCTTCGAATGCAGGATGCGATATATCCACCACGTGCAGCAACAAATCGGCTTCGCGTACTTCGTCGAGAGTCGATTTGAACGATTCCACCAAGTGAGTTGGCAATTTGCGGATAAATCCAACGGTGTCTGTCAGCAGAAAAGGCAGATTATCCACAATCACTTTGCGTACCGTAGTGTCGAGCGTTGCGAAGAGTTTATTTTCGGCAAAAACCTCCGACTTGCTAACCAGATTCATCAACGTCGATTTACCAACGTTTGTATACCCCACCAATGCGACGCGCACCATTTTGCCACGGTTTTTGCGTTGAGTAGCTTTTTGCTTGTCAATCAGTTTAAGATCTTCTTTCAGTTTGGCTATTTTGTCAAGAATAATACGGCGGTCGGTCTCTATTTGCGATTCACCAGGACCGCGCATCCCGATTCCTCCACGTTGACGCTCAAGGTGTGACCACATACCTGTCAGACGGGGAAGGATGTATTTGTATTGTGCCAATTCTACTTGCGTCTTGGCATTACCCGATTGAGCACGTTTGGCAAAAATATCGAGAATCAGACTCGTGCGATCAAGAATTTTCACCTGAAGCTCTTTCTCTATGTTGCGAAGTTGTTTGGGTGAAAGTTCGTCGTCGAAAATCACCATTCCTATCTCATTTTCCTCGATGTATGCTTTGATTTCCTGCAATTTACCTGTTCCTACGAATGTCACAGGGTGTGGACAATCCAATCGTTGTGTGAAGCGTTTGACGGGTACGGCACCAGCAGTATCTGCCAAGAAATCTAACTCGTCAAGGTATTCGTTTGATTTTAGTTCGTTTTGTAGTGGAGTAATAAGACCAACCAAAACTGTTCGCTCAGTCTCATTCTTCGTTATGATAAATTCTTTCATAGAAGTAAATTCCCTTATTTAGGATACAAATGTAGTCAAAAACAGAGGATTATTTAATGAAAAGTCTTGATAATTTGTTGATTGAGGGAGATAAACTCAAATCAATCATGACGTTCAGAATTGATTTCGATAAATATACAGAGTCATGCTAATAAAACCCGCATTGTCTTGATAAATAAATAATTCTTCGTTGACCAAACGTGTTTTGATATCACATTCTGTACATTCATTTAAATTAAACTGTTCGATAAGTTTTAAGAATACGCCAAATATAAAACAAATTGAAAATAGCCATATCCTATAAACTTAGAATAAAAATGTTGTATTTATCAATTTAAACTATATATTTGTAACACTAAATTTTAAATAAGTAACACGATGGCGGTATCACGTTTTGGAGTTTCACTAGAAAGTGAATTACTTATAGCTTTAGATAATTATGTTGCTACAAATAAATTCCCCAATAGATCTCAAGGGATTCGTCATTTGATTGAAAAAAATTTAGTAGAAAGCAAATGGAGATGCAATCATATGGTGGCTGGTGCCATCATTTTGCAATATGATTTGACTAAAAGTGATATTAAAACTCGATTGGTCGAAATTCAGAAAAGTTATATAGATGTAATTTTATCGGTTCAATCTTTCTATATTTCTGACGAAAAAACGCTCGAAATCATTGCCGTAAAAGGAGCTTCGTATAAACTTACAGAACTATCAGACACTCTTATTGGTGTCAAAGGAATTGAACACGGAAAATTGATAATGAGCAAAGCAGAATAATTTTTTTTTGCTCATTCAGTAACACGATTTTATAAAAGAATAACACAAATCAATTCAATATGGATCCACAAATCATTGTTTTATGCATTACAGCTGCATCAATTGGGTTTATGCATACACTTCTTGGGCCAGATCATTACTTACCTTTTGTGGTGCTAGCCAAAGCTAGGAAATGGAGTAGCTTGAAAACTGCATGGATAACAATTCTCTGTGGAATCGGTC
>JBAXGL010000400.1:0-1918 GCA_037139375.1 Bacteroidales bacterium
TAATAAGTAATCTTTGAGGGCACCTTTAAGATTTATGGATTATATCAACCGATAAATCTCCATAATGTGTTTCAGGATGTCGTCGAAATCTATTTTGAGATCGATGAGTTTTCCGCTGTGAATGTCGAACACCCAACCGTGAACCGTGATGGCACGTTCGCTGTAGGCTTTCTGATAATCAGCCGTTTTAATCACGTTTACACACTGCTCTTGCACATTTAGCTCTACCAAACGGTCGTATTTATCGTGCTCATTGTCAATCGCTTCGAGTTCATCTTTGTGCAGACGATAGACATCGCGAATATTTCGCAACCACGGATTGAGCAATCCGAGATCGGACGAATCCATCGCTGCTTTTACCCCACCACAGTGGTAATGACCGCAGATGATGATGTGCTTCACCTTCAGATATTTAATGGCATACGTTACCACCGACTGAACGTTCAGGTCGGAGTTTGGTACCATGTTGGCGATGTTGCGATGCACGAAAACTTCGCCAGGTTTTGCGCCCATCAACTCTTCAGCTGTGACTCGACTATCTGAACAGCCAATGTAGAGCACTTCGGGATTTTGACCAAGTGTCAGGTTTTTGAAGAATTCGGGATCAGCTTTTAGTTTTTCCGAAATCCATTGTTCGTTGTTCTTGAAAATCTGTTTTATATTCATATAGGCTTGCTCATTTGAAAATCAATCAATTTGAAAATTTGAAGACGTTATACATCAAAAATATTCTACTACCGCATTATCGTTGTCAAGCTCTTTTTACGTAAAACGTAAAACTTACAACGTAAAACTTTACAAAAATTTATCCCGTAAATCCAATAGCACCGGCAATTGCATTGATGCAGCGTAATAATTGAAACAACACTTCGTCAGCCTTCGCCGTATCACCTTCAGCCGTGAATGTCCTCCACTGATGGAGCAAATCGGCTTGGTGCTGGTGGAGTGGTTCCATGGCTTCCGACCGCAAAAGCGTAGAATAATAGTGATTCTCTCGACGTTGCACCAGCGGTCTTTTCAACAAAACATCAATCATTCGACGCGTGCGGCTCAACTCTTCCGACAATTTAGTGATAAATATCTCGCTATCGGGCACATCGGCCGCTAAATTAGCATATTTTCTGAATATATTTTCGTCAGACGATGTCAGACTCGAATCGACATTGGTGAGCAAATAGCGCACAAACGGGTCGTTTTGAACCGATTTGCGAAGTCGCTCAAATTTCTCAGGCTCTTGTTCGTACATGTCCTCCAGCGTAGTGCCCACACCGTACCAACTGGTGATGTTGAATCGGCATTGACTCCAACTAAAGACCCACGGAATGGCTCTCAAATCAGAAAGCGAGCGAGTGCCTGTTCTGCGCGACGGACGACTGCCAATCTTGCTCTGTTCGATAGCATCAATCGGTGTTGCTTTTTCGTAAAACTTGATGAAACCAGGCTGCTGTGTCAACTCTTTGTACACCACCATGCTGTGGTTGGCAAGGTAGTTGAGCTCTTCCGAAAGTTCGTGCTCTTTCGTTGGATTATTTTTCTGCAATAACGTAGCCGCTAATGTGCCCGCTGTAAGCAATTCGATGTTGTAGACCGCATTGTAGTTGTTGGCATATTTACGTTCGATGGTTTCGCCCTGTTCGGTGAGGCGCACATCGCCATTGATAGAGCCTGGCGGAAGTGCTTTGAGGAACCAGTGTGTTGGTCCGGCGCCACGGCTGATAGAACCTCCTTTGCCGTGGAAAAAACGTATTTTGACGTTGTGCTTGTTGCCTATTTCGACCAACTTCGATTGCGCTTCGTAGAGGTACCACTGACTGGCAAAAATTCCTCCATCTTTGTTGCTATCGCTGTATCCAATCATCACTTGTTGCAGCATGGTGTCGGCACCACTCGTCTGTTGTTGCAGTTTGAGGCTGTTTTT
>JBAXGL010000401.1:0-1915 GCA_037139375.1 Bacteroidales bacterium
TTGGTGATACACTTCGGATTCGGACAGCGCGCAATATCGATTAATTCATCAGGCAGCTCGATGTGGATTTTCTCACATACTTCGTAATTGCGAATTACATTGAGTTTCACATTTGGCGCAATCAATGCAATTCGGTTGATTTGATCTCTTTCGTAGTAGCGGTCGGCAATTTTGATAATTCCCTTTTTGCCACATTTACTGCTCGCTAAGTTAAAGCCGATGGTAATGCCAACGGTCTCTTTGTGCAATCCTAAAATCGAAACTACCTCAAACAAATGCTCAGGCGGAATGTGGTCAATCACCGTTCCATTTTGAAGGGCTGTCACCCAAAGTTCTTTTTTCATATTCTACGTTTTACGTATTACGTTCTACGTTGTAAGTTTTCAGTTAATTAAGTCCTCAACCCTCAAACAATCCCCAAGACATCACAAATGATGGCTTGTCGAGCAAACACACCGTTGCGTGCCTGTTCAAAATAGTAGGCTTTGGGGTTGTCGTCCACATCAGTCGAAATCTCATTCACCCGTGGTAGCGGATGCAGCACACGCAGCGTTTCTTTGCTATTGTCGAGCATGGCATTGTTGAGAATATAGACATTTTTCACCTTTTCGTACTCCATGATGTCGGTGAATCGCTCCCGTTGCACACGCGTCATGTAGAGAATATCGGTTTTATTGATTACTTCTTGCGAAAAATCTTCATGTTCGAAATATGCGATATTCCGCTTCTTGCAGAAATTGATGTACTCCTCAGGCATAGCAAGCAATTTTGGAGCGATAAAGTGAAACGTCGGATTGAAATGCGCCAGCGCGATAAGCAGCGAATGCACAGTGCGTCCAAATTTCAGATCGCCCACCATCGTCACAGTCAAGTTCTCAAGCGTTCCTTGCGTTTTGTAGATTGAATAGAGGTCGAGCATCGTCTGCGAAGGGTGTTGATTGGCTCCGTCGCCTGCATTCACGATTGGCACATCAGAGATTTCGGATGCGTAGCGTGCTGCTCCTTCCAAGTGGTGTCGCATAATGATCAAATCGGCATAGTTGCTCACCATTTTGATGGTGTCTTTCAGCGTTTCACCCTTTGATGAACTTGTGGTGGAGGCATCCGAAAATCCAATGATTCGTCCACCCAATCGATTGACTGCTGTTTCGAAACTGAGTCTGGTACGTGTCGATGGTTCGAAAAAGAGCGTCGCGACTACTTTACCTTCTAGCAATCGCTGGTTGGGATTTTTCTCAAACTCTTCTGCTTCACGCAACACACGCAGAATGTCTTCTTTGGTGTAGTCTTTGATCGAAACAAGGTGCTTTGTGCTCATATTTTTGGATTTTGTTTTTCTCAGTGATTTAGTTTATTTCCCGCTGATCTCGCTGATTACGCAGAAATTATTTTCGGTGTTAATCTGCAACATCTTCGCAATCTGCGGGAAAACAAGACAAAAAAAAACCAACCGAAACAAGTTTCGACTGATTTCTCAAATGATGCTATGACGTTTGTCTTTTCATTATTTGTCTTTTGTGTGACAAAGGTACGAAAAATAAATATTCTTTAAAGAGTTTGAGTGAAAATCTATTTTCTCATCAAGATTTCTTACTTGCCACGAAGGCACCAAGCCTCCAAGTTTTCAAAAGAAAATTTTGTGTTTCTTTGTGACTTAGTGCCTTCGTGGCAAAATTTTATTTTACGTTTAAAGCCAAATTCTTCCCTTGCAAGATGCGATCTGCCATGCCGATTCCGTTACGTAGATTGCCGCCAATGAAGAAACCAGGGTACTGTTTTTCGATTTGATCGACCGCTGCAAAGCGTGCTTCGCAATCAGCTCCGTATTGTGGAATCGCTTCCCGATAACGGAAAATTCGTACTAAATCAGGGTTAAACGACTTCAAGCCCATAATGCTACACATCTCTTTTTCAA
>JBAXGL010000402.1:0-1913 GCA_037139375.1 Bacteroidales bacterium
GTGAGATCGCTGTATGGGAAGAAAGATTCCAACGCATAGCGAAGATGAGCCTTCCAATTACCCCAACTGTGTCCTTCGTGAAAGATTTTGAAGCTGTAATCATAACCTTTCGGATTTAAAACATTATCTACAAAATACTGATTGTTTCCGAGAAATCCAGCCTGATCGTAGGTTCCGGCATCAATGTAGTATTTGAGGTTTAATTTTGACGCAGACAAGTATTCGTTTGTGTAACCTCCTCCGGCTGAGAAACTGCCTACGTTTCCAATTTGAGCACTTAATTTAAATCCAAGATGTTGAGAGATATCTCCACCATTCGATATACCAATAGACGCTCTGAATTTTGGTGCGGTTAATATTCTAAATTCAGATGACATGAGTGGAAGGAATTCGTCTGAAATAAAATTCGTGAATTTTGCAGTCAGACTGCCTACATATTCGTTCGGACGATCGACTGGAGGGATAAATATGCCGATGATTGGTCTGATTTTTTTGTTTTCTATCAGGTAATCCAATGTATTATTGGCATTTGCCAACGAAATATATTCCAACCCGTCGTGGAAAATGGCAAGTGGAAAACTATCTTGTGCAGCAAAGGAGTAATTGGGAGGCAGATAAATTTTGATGGATCGAGAATTATTCAGATTGATACTTGAAACCGTTTGATTAATAATATGACCATGAGGAATTTCCGCATAATATTCGGTTTCGGGCGAGACATGGTATTGCGGCATTCTGAGTTCCGAATTATTTCCGAAACCTCCTGCGCAAGTAAGTTTATTGAATGGATCCAGAATCCAGTTGCCGTCTGCTATATATTTGTAATCGAGTCTTGCATCGTTTTCGTAATTTTGATTCAGAATCCATAAATCAGTTTCGGGAATATTTTTCAATGGAGTACCAGTAGTCGACCAGTAGAAGGCATCCCCAGTCAACATCACCGTTTTCTCAGTCCCTCTATACATAAAAGTCGCAAGCGTATCATTTTCAATTAGAGGGAAAGTACTTATTGTTGCAATAATGCTATCAGTAACACTTTTTTTCAGAGCAGTAGGGGCACTATAGATAGACTCAAGAATTCCCTTCAATTTATCGCCTGCCATAAAGTAGTTGACAGGGGTATTAGCAGACTTTATTGTTTGACCAAACGCTTGAAGAAAGGGAATTTTCCAAACAAAGCATCGGGTTAGATTGTTGTTGTACGAAATATCTAATGTATTCAGACTTCTGCAATTTGCAACATCAAGACTAGTCAACTGATTATAGCTACAATCTAAATAAAAAAGTTTTTTGTTTTGTATTACATCTAATTTTTTCAGCAGGTTGTTTGCGCAATTAATCATCATTAGATTAGGGGTTTTTGAAACGTCTAACTTAGTCAACTTATTTCCAGCGCATTCAAAGTTTGACAAGTCATGTAATCCTGATATATCAATACTATCAATTTCATTATTCTTGAAAGAGAGATACTGAAGCAGAGAATTTTTTGACACATCCAGATTTTTCAATTTGTTGTCAGTACAAGCAAATGCTCGCAGATTCGGGCATCCAGAAACATCAAGTTTCGTAATAGGTGATGAGGTAACGAAAAGATCTACGATACTGTCATTTTTTCCAATGTTGATATGCGACAGATTGGGTGCACTCATACAGTAGATGTCATATAAGTTTTTTAGTGGCCTTAAATCCAGACTGTCAAAGGGATTTGACCCACAACTTAAAACCCGCAGTTTTGAATTGGCAGAAAAGTCGATTTTGGAAAGATTGTTGTTTGAAACATCAAGGCTTCTGATTAATGTATTTTTGGAGAGATCAATATTTTGCAACTGATTACCCGCACACACAAATAGTTGCAGATTTTTGAATGCTTCGATTCCTTTAAGGTCTGCAACATTCTGATAACCAACATCCAT
>JBAXGL010000403.1:0-1913 GCA_037139375.1 Bacteroidales bacterium
GTTTGCTTTCTATAGAGTTTTCGGGACAGTTGGCGGTCATCAAAACACGACCAGGGCACGCGAGTGCCTTTGCCTACGAAATAGACAGCAACGCATCGCACGTGATACTCGGCACCATCGCCGGCGACGATACCATATTGCTCATTCCCCGTGAAGGATTCACTCGCGAAGAAGTGACACGAACACTTTCGGAGCTATTTTCAGTCTAAACTAGTTGAACAAATTTTCGAACAAAAACAATGAATAAACAGATCAAAGTATTGGTGGCGAGCGACGTGCACGTGCCTTATGTACAAAAAATATTAGACACCATCGAAGCCGCCGCCAAAGTACGCGGAACAGGTATTGCCCGCCGTTCGACAGAATATGTGGAGCAAAAAATGCGCGAAGGAAAAGCCATCATCGCCTTGGCAGGTGACGAATTTGCCGGTTTCTGCTACATCGAAACGTGGGGAAACAAGCAATTTGTGGCGAATTCAGGGCTCATCGTGGTGGATGCCTACCGTGGAAAAGGATTGGCAAAGGCTATCAAAAAACGGGCTTTCGACCTCAGCCGCGAGCGTTATCCGAATGCAAAGATTTTCGGCTTGACAACTGGCTTAGCTGTGATGAAAATCAATACAGAACTCGGCTATAAACCGGTTCCATACTCCGAACTGACAGATGACGAAGCATTCTGGAAAGGTTGCGAGACATGTGTTAACTTCGACATTTTGCAACGCGCCAACCGCCGTTTCTGCATGTGTACAGGATTGATTTTCGACCCTGCAGATCAAGGCAAAAAAGATATTCTGGACGGAATAGCAGATGATATTGTGATTGAATAAAGACCTCCCCTAACCCCTCCCAAGGAGGGGGATAGAGAGAATCAGCAATCCATTAAAGTTTTATAGAAAGATAAATTAATTAAATGTTTTAATAGCCCCTCCTTGGGAGGGGTTGGGGAGGTTAAATGAAAGAAAAAGTAGTTTTAGCATTCAGCGGAGGTCTCGACACCTCGTTTTGCGCCATGTATCTGGCTCAGGAGAAAGGATACGAAGTTTATACAGCGATTGCCAACACCGGCGGTTTCAGTGACGAGGAATTGAAACGCATCGAAGAGCGAGCCTACAAACTCGGTTCGGTGAAACACGTTGCTCTCGATGTCACGCAGGAATATTACGAGAAAAGCATCAAATATATGGTTTTCGGAAATGTATTGCGCAACGGCACTTACCCCATTTCGGTGAGTTCGGAGCGTATTTTCCAAGCCATTGCCATTATTAATTATGCCAAAGAAATTGGTGCAGATTGCGTGGCGCACGGCTCTACCGGAGCAGGTAACGACCAAATCCGTTTCGACCTCACGTTCGAAGTATTGGCACCCAACATCAAAATCATCACTCCTACACGCGACATGATTCTGACCCGCGAATACGAAATCAACTACCTGAAATCGCATGGTTACGAAGCCGATTTCACCAAAATGGAATACTCCATCAACAAAGGGTTGTGGGGAACCAGCATCGGAGGTAAAGAGACGCTGAAATCGGAGCAAACACTTCCCGAATCAGCCTATCCATCGCAAATGACCGCCACCGAAAACGAAACCTTGACAATCGATTTTGTGGAAGGAGAAATCGCTGCGGTGAATGGCGTTGAATATTCAGACAAAGTGGCTGCCATTCAGAAAATCGAAGAGATTGCAGCGAAATTCGCCATCGGTCGCGATATGCACATCGGCGATACCATTATCGGCATCAAAGGCCGTGTGGCATTCGAAGCTGCGGCTCCGATGATTATCATCAACGCGCACAAAATGCTCGAAAAACATACGCTCACCAAATGGCAACAATATTGGAAAGAGCAGCTCGGCAATTGGTACGGCATGTTTTTGCACGAAGCACAATACATGGAGCCAGTGATGCGAGATA
>JBAXGL010000404.1:0-1912 GCA_037139375.1 Bacteroidales bacterium
TTGAGCAAAAATACAAATATTTATTATAAATACGGAAATAAACAAAGTAAGTTTTTTCATATTAATTTAGTTTATAAATATTAATTCACTGTTAATTTTAATTTTATATTACAAAGATAAAAAAATTGAGTAGAAAGATAACTACTCAACTCCTTTATATATGTATTTTTAACTTATGAATCAATAATTTTCACACGTCTAAACGTCCAATAATCTCATTAACAGAATTATAATTATGTCGTTCTAAATAATCATTTATTCCGTCAATCACTTTCTCGCAGACCGTTGGATCAATAAAATTGGCAGTTCCAACTTGAATTGCTGTTGCTCCAGCAAGTAAAAATTCAACTGCATCTTTCCAATCCATGATGCCACCCATGCCAACAACAGGTATTTTTACTGCTCTAGCTGTCCTCCAAACCATCTGTAATGCTACAGGTTTAATGCACGGCCCTGATAATCCGCCCGTAACAGTAGACAGCAATGGACGACGTTTTTCCGCATCGATTGCCATACCAAGCATTGTATTAATCAAAGACACCGAATCTGCACCTTCAGCTTCAGCTGCTCGTGCTATTTCTGTAATGTCAGTAACATTCGGTGAGAGCTTGACAATCAATGTTTTAGGATACACTTTGCGAACCGCTTTTACAACTTCGCTCGCGCTTGCAGCACATACACCAAACGACATACCACCTTGTTTCACATTGGGACAAGATATGTTTAATTCAATAGCTGTAACTTTCTCTAATTCAGCCACTTTCTCGGTGCACTTCACGTAATCTTCTATGGTCGAACCAGATACATTCACCACCAAATGCGAATCAATATCCTTCAATCTTGGATAAATCACATCCGCAAAATAGTGAACACCCTTGTTTTGAAGCCCAACTGCATTTAGCATTCCGGCCGGCGTTTCAGCCATACGCGGATACGCATTACCTTGTCTGGGCTCTAGTGTAGTCCCTTTTACCACATATCCACCTAGCTTTGAAATATCAAAGAAATCTGCATATTCTTCACCAAAACCGAAAGTTCCTGAAGCAGTCATTACTGGATTTTTCAACTCCAATTGCCCAATTTTCACATTTAAATTTGCCATTTCAACTCACTTATATTAAAAACTGGACCTTCAGTACACACACACACGTTGCCTTTTACCGTATTTTCTACACAACAAAGGCATACTCCAAAACCACAAGCCATCGAATTTTCGAGCGAAACCTCGCAAACAATTTTCCGTGATTTAGCATAGGATGCTACCGCCACCATCATTGGTTTCGGACCACAGGTATAGATAAAATCAAAAGATTTTTTTTGCAAAATAGAATGTTGCGTAACATAACCTTTTTCTCCGGCAGTTCCGTCTTCAGTTGTAGTATAAACGTTTCCATATCTAGCAAATTCGTCTATTTGAAGTAGATCATTTGCCGAGCGAGCTCCTATCAAGAAATTAGGCTTAATACCATTTTCTTTGAGCATTTTACCCCAAAACAACATTGGAGCAGTACCAACACCGCCACCAACCAAAAGAACTGATTTAGAGGCGTTTTCGGGCATTGTGAAAGAATTTCCTAGAGGTAACATTACATCTAGCGTATCACCTTGTTTTAGAGCAGATAATGCGCGTGTTCCGTCACCAATTATCTGTATTAACAGCCACAATTGGTTAGTTTCCTGGCAAATATAATTAATTGAAATAGGACGACGAAGAAATGTAGTAGTTGATTTCTCAACCTTTATCTCAACAAATTGTCCGGGTAGCATTTCAGGTAACTTCTGATCGGAGGTCAGTTTAAGCAAGAAATAGTTTGCATTTAAACTTACATTCTCTACAATCGTAAGATCCATGACGAATTTTCTCATTGTATTTTACTAAAGTTTCAAATTTCAGCACAAAGATACACGAAAA
>JBAXGL010000405.1:0-1897 GCA_037139375.1 Bacteroidales bacterium
TTACATATATACAGATAAATATATAGATATTCATTATTCACTATTCAGCGTGACTACCAATTATTTGTTTCTACTAATGGTTGCTTGAGAGAGTCCTGTAATCCGTGCAGCCTCCAATTGGGTAATGCCTTTTTCCAAAAGTAGTCTTGCAAACTCTTTCATATCTTGAGTTTTATTCTCATTGTTTGAACCACCCAACTTTTCGACTTTTAAACCACACACAATAAAGTATCTGCAAATGTCAATAGCATATTGCATTGTTTCTCCAGAAATTGTTTTTGAATCATTTAACCCAATTGGATAGGAGCCGACTAATTCAAGGGTTAGAGCAATTCTCAACACATGCATACGAAATCGAGAATACAATGCCTGTCGGTATTCAATGTCAGTTTTATTCCTTTCATGCGCCATCTCATTGACGAAATCAATATAACAGGATTTGGCTTCGGCAGAAAGTGTGAGTGTGCCAAAGTCATTATCGTGTAAGTACTCTATCAATTTTTTGTAGCGTAAAGGATATACCGGATTTGGTATAGCATCATTATACATTGGTTGTTTTGCATTGTCAGGGAAAGCATATAGAAACCTTTGTGCTAAGCCGTTTTCTCTCATTTGATTTTCATTGAGCGTTGAACCCAATACCAGGGGCTGAATACCTCCAATGATTGAATAATATGGGTCAGAGATTTTAATATGGTCTTTACCTACCCGACTTATTGAAAATGTACCGTTGGTAAAAAGTGATAAATAACGAGCCACTTCGCCACTTTTTGCATATCTTCCAAAATCAGCAAACCAACCGCTTAATTCGTCTCTATGCAGTGTTAACCCTCCGTTTTGCTGTAAACATGGATAAAAACTTTCGGGTGTTGCATCATCAATAAGAATCATTCTTGGGAATGGTTTTGGAGGAGAAGATTCTTTGGCTTTTTTACAAGCTGCATCAGCAATCCTCCATTCGGCTAATTCAAATTCGTATCTGCCGTATGCTTCCAAATCATATTCAATTATTGGTTTAAATGCAATTTTCAATGGGGCATCTTTTCCAATGCCCGACGAGCCAATATACATTATCCACAATTGCGGGTAATTCTTGTATTTTCCATCGTCTAAAACAGCACGTTTGCGAACAACCGAAGCACATGCAACCATCAGAGTACATGCAAAGTATTCAAGTGGACTTCCATAAACATCCACACTATCATTAATCAAGTCGGCAAGAATTTGAGGCATTCCAGTCATTGGAAAAGGGTTGTCTTTTACTTCGGTTTGCTTTGATATGGATTGAATATCTGATTGCATCGCTTTGATAAAATCAGTATTTTTGTCTTGCAATATTTCATTTACCCCTGAGGACTTTGGCGAGTCCGAAGGGGTTTGTTTTTCGTCTATCATTTCTTTTTTCCTCCTTTTACTTTAGCTTTATGATAGTTCAAGTTTATTAGTTCCTGTACGTCAGAAATTTTATAATAGATTTTGTTTCCTACCTGTGAAAAACTAACCACTCCGGTGTCTCTCCAACTTTGTGCTGTTTTCTGACTAATACCCATTAAATCTATGAAATTATTATTGTCAATGATTTGAATTTGCTCGGGTACTTTGGGCTTGTTTATTGCTTTTACAAGTTCATCAAGTTGCTTTTGAATCTTTTCGTAATTACGGTCAATGATTTTCAAGGAATCACGCTTTTCTTTTTCTTCGTCAAACTTTTTGTAAATGTCTGAAACGAATTTTTCGAGGTGAGTTTTATAGTCTGTCATTTGCGTATCCCTCCACCGTTAAGAATTGCTTTGACTTCACTCATTTTATATTGGCGTTTACCACCTACCTCCGAAGAGCATAAATAACCACGCTTATTCCAACGCCATAAAGTTGAGAGATCCACATCGAGAATTTC
>JBAXGL010000406.1:0-1897 GCA_037139375.1 Bacteroidales bacterium
TGGCTTCGTAGGAAGCAAGTCCTAAATTGTTGTACAACAATGCAGTGGCTTGATTACGGTCCTCGGCGCGTTGCCAGAAAAGTCGCTCATCATCGCCCAGAAATGGCGCACTCTCCATTTGTGAATGATGCTTCAGTATCGAATTTCGCTTCCGACGAAGTTCTTCAGGACTGATTGGCACTGCCATTTCAATGTGATCAATTTCCCATTCAGCCCAGGCACCGCGATACATCCATACCCGACATTCTTTCATCCATTCTTTCTGTTTGAGTTCGTATATGGCAGCCAGCGCTGCATCCAAACATACTTTGTGGGTTCCGTGTGGGTCGGCTAAATCGCCTGCCACAAATATCTGATGCGGTTGAATGGTTTCGAGCAATGGAATTATTGTGAGAATATCCTTGTCGGATAGTTTTCCTTTTTGTACTCTTCCGGTTTCGTAAAAAGGCAAGTCGAGAAAATGAACATTCTCAGCTTTTACACCGATAAAACGACAGGCAGAACGTGCTTCTTCCCTTCTGATTTGTGATTTCAGGTAAAGAACATCTGTTGTATCAGCGTCTCCTATTCTTTTTTGTTCTTTCAAAAAATGCAGAATATCCGCATTCTTTGTTTTAATTTCCTGATTCTCGGATTCGAAATGCTGTACAACATTTTGCATTAAGGAGACGTAGCGGATTACTTCTTCATCTGCAACCGCAATATTCCCTGAAGTCTGATACACCACATGCACATCGTGATGCTGGTCAACAAGTCGTTGCAAGGTTCCACCCATCGAAATCACATCGTCATCGGGATGCGGACTGAAAATAAGCACTCGTTTTGGATAAGGATTTGCACGTTCCGGACGGTTTGTGTCGTCAGCATTGGGTTTTCCTCCCGGCCAACCTGTAATGGTATGTTGCAAGTCATTGAATATCTTTATATTGACATTATATGCCGAACCATATTGCGCGAGCAATTCATCCAATCCGTGTTGATTATAATCTTTATTGGTAAGTTTCAGAATTGGTTTTCTGGTTTCATTGCAAAGCCAAACAATAGCGCGACGAATCAGTTTATCATTCCATACACAGGGACCAACCAACCAGGGATGACTGATTCGGGTTAGGTATTGAGCTGCACTCAAATCGATGGCAGCCATAGCATTCTTATGGAGTTGTAAAAAAGAAGCGGGAACAGCATCATCTGTTTTGCCTTCAATAATTTCCTTTAAAATGGCAGATTTATGTTCGCCCCAGGCAGGTAAAATAACTTGTTTGGCATTCAGTAAAGTTGATAATCCGATGGTAATAGCACTCGATGGCACTTCGGAAATTGAACTGTAATAACGTTGCAGGTCGCGCTGTGATTCATTGTCGAGCAACATAAGCCGTGTAAGCGTACTTATCTGAGAACCAGGTTCATTGTAGGCAATATTCCCAACCAACCCAACACTTACCAATACCAAATCCAGTCCTTCGTGTTGTTCAATAAGTTCCTCATAGTGCCGGCAAAAATCATACACATTGGAGCGATTAACAGTTGAATCGGGTGTATAAAAATTTTCGGATTTAAAATCAACCTTATCCAATAAATAAGTGCGAAGCAACTGAGCATTTGAATGTCTTTCACCCTCATAAACCGGAAAAAACTCAGATACATTAAACACCAATACGTCGGCAAAACTCAGACCTTCTTCGTGATGCATTCGGACTAATTCATCGTAAACCTCCAACGGTGAAGAGCCACCCGAAAGTCCGAGAACACATCGCTCGCCCTCTTTTTCCTTATCACGAATAAGTGCTGCCACTGTTTGAGCTATGGATTTAGCACCTTCATGGGAGTCTGAATAGATTTTAGTCCGTAGTTTTTCATAGCGTGTCTGACGCAAACTTTCAATCATATCGTTGGAACG
>JBAXGL010000407.1:0-1891 GCA_037139375.1 Bacteroidales bacterium
GTTAAGAAAAATTCTTCTTTAAAGTAGTCTTTGATATTGACTTCCATCGCCTTATTTTTGAAAGGCATGATTTCATGTCTAAGTTCGCCACCTTTTAGGCAAATCAAGCCATTCGGTAAGCTATTGTTTTGCGGTTTTAGTATGTTTTTTTTGATGATTCGAACCAAATCGCCCAAAGGCATCACTGCACGGCTAACCACGAAGTCGAATTGGCGTTTTTCTTCTTCTGCACCTGCATGGCGAAAGGTAACATTCTCTAAATCTATCGCTTTGGAAACCTCTGTAGCAACCATCACTTTTTTGCCAATCTTATCCACTAAATGGAATTGTACTTCGGGGAAAAGAATCGCCAATGGCACACCTGGGAAACCGCCGCCAGTGCCTACGTCCATGATTTGAGTGCCATCTCTAAAGGTGATTAGCTTAGCAATACTCAGCGAATGAAGCACATGATGGGTGTAAAGGTTCTCGATATCTTTGCGCGAAATCAGATTAATCTTGCTATTCCAATCTATATAAAGATTATATAATTCGGAGAACTGTTGCTTCTGTTTTTCGGTAAGATTCGGGAAGTATTTCAGTATGATTTCCATTCTTATTTTATTAATGCAGTAAGTGGATGTTGTGCTTTTAAGTATGGTTTTAATTCTGAATAGGGAATAGTCACCTCTACACTGCCAATTGCGTAGGCCGCAATGTCGTAAGGGTTGTAAATCCAAGTGATACCTTCATTTGTTGCATACAAATTGCTATTTGGGCTAATTTCCTTTACGTTGAAAAAACCTTCTTCTTCCAATTTTATGGGGTCATCAACCTTGTTGTCTTTTGCAATTTGTTTAATAATCAATTCTGAAATTTTATCTAAAAATGAGTCATCAAACAAATCTTCCTGAGTGAGAAAACGACCTTTATTGAGTAATATAGTGAAGCACGAATCGGTTGTCATACCATGTGCACCACCCGTATAGTCGTAGCGTTGAACGCTGTAGCTCAATAGATTAGCTTTGCTGAAATGAATGATTAAATCAGTAGTGTGTTCGTAGCTGTAAGCTGATTCCATGGGGTTGAGCAGGTCGGAATCGTCTTCGTCATCTTGTTTTTTCTTTGCAACTTCTAATTGGTCTTTCAGATAGATTGCTTCCAGTTGATTGTATTCCTTCAGATAGTTGGCAACATAGTTTTGAGATAAATCGGACATACTTCTTTTTTCATCATTATTGCCAAATAGTGATATTTTAAAACTGCTTTCTATCAATGCCCTTATCTTTTCGGGTGTAGAAGCATTTGGGGTAAGCAGCTTCAATTCGATGGTAGCTTTCGATTTTGTAGTGTCGTTGAAAAGGTGCTTTTCTTTACGTAAAAGTACGGAGTCAAACATAATATTGTTGTCTGCTAAATCATTTACTTTGTTGCCATTACATGAGAAAATAATCAAAATAAAACTTGTAAATACAAGCAATCGGAATGCTTTCAGCAGTGCCATAAGTTTAAATTTATTGGGTCTGACTTTCAGAAAATAAACAAAGTGCAAAGATAGTCATTTTGTTTTTATACCATCAGATAAAATGGAGATTAAGGTGGTTTTAAAAATTATTTTGAGGTGTTAATGTATCTAATCAGATAATCATGAATATTTTTGAGATAATACTTTTTAACCTCAATCAATTGCATGATTGACCTAAATAATCCGATCTGTCTTCGAGGATGCTAATTGCAGTTTTTAGTTTTATATGCTCTTTGCAGTGCAACAGCTTAAAAAAATACAAGCATTACGTTATTTGCTGTTATCTCGCTTCATTTTGGTTATCCACAAGTAGAGTGACCAGATTACGGTGACGACGAAAATCAGTAACATTGGCAAATAGTAATCACTCAAAAACTCGTGAAAGAA
>JBAXGL010000408.1:0-1891 GCA_037139375.1 Bacteroidales bacterium
GAAACCCGCTATTTCGTAGCTGGCAGCTAACGATAATATCACATCGGTCAGTTGAAAGCTCGTAGAAATGCTTTCGGGCGCAATAAGCTTCCCTTTTTTATTTCTCTCTGGATTGTCTATCAGATATTGTTTTAGATATTGCTGATAGAAATGGGAAGTGCCAAACGAAGTAGACACTGATAGCGGCAAAGTCAAAGCATCTTGTGAAGAAAAAATATGTTTGAAAGCAAATTTATGCGTCAATTCTAAATCAGTAAAGAAATCTGTTGTCCCTCCGAAATTATAAGATGTAGTCAATGTTGGAGTTGCTATGGCATTTTCCCACTCTAGCGACCACGTCAACGAGTGATGAAAACTCGATGTTGCTTGCCGGTAACTGGCGTATTTGTTAAAAGCATATTCTATCCCAGTAGATATGGAATCAACTAAGCCAAGATTATAACCGACATCGAAACCCCAACTGTCTATTTTCGGTACTTTAAAAGTCGGGAAATAGGCTAACGAAACATCAGCATAAAAGCTTTCGTCGTAGCAATAGTGAAATTTGGGCGTGATATTCAGGTAGTTCGATTCCAATTTTCTGCCACGTTGTATTTGGTTGTTGGCGGTCGATAACGATACCTCGAAGGCGTGTACACTTGTGCTGTCGCTGTCTTCATCATCTGCTGCATACATCGGAATGGTGGTGATTGAAATTGCAAAAATCAAAATGATTCGGAGGGCGATAAGTTTTATTCTTCTGTTCATCGTGTTTTTAAAAGGTTTAAGTGAAACTATATTCTTCATCAAAAAAAATCAATTGTTGTTGCAACAACCTGAATTAGTATGACACAAATATAGTAACCTTTCGCATTCAAAAAATAAAATGAACCTATCTATCTCATTTTTAAGCGAAATTTAATTATTATCTATTTTGCAAAAATAAAGGAATAATTTCATCAGTCATTTTCTGTAATGTTATTGCTTAAAGGGCTCAAAAAGCCATGGACAAGAAAAAATTGCGAATTAATTTTTTTTATACTGAATAATGCGTTGGAAGTTATTTGTTTGAGCATGATTTTAGACATAAACTCACATTGTTTAAAGTGAATCAGAATATTTATTTTAATTTTTCTATCAGCTCATAAACTCCTTCTGAAGCACATTTTTGAATGACAGTGAGGTTAGGAATGTGTTGAATCTTCACTTCGTTGGGGTCTATTAGGTAGATTGGTGTCGTTTGCGGTACATAGTTAATAAGGCCTGCCGCTGGATAAACATTCATCGAAGTACCAATGATGACAAAAATATCGGCTTGTCGCACAATGTCTTGTGCTTTGGCTATCATTGGTACAGCTTCGCCAAACCAGACGATGTGAGGTCTGAGTTGATGTCCCTTAGCGCATTTATCTCCTAATTTAATTTCTATTTTGTCGTGTGATAGTTCGTAAACCAACTCTTCGTGACGCTCAGAGCGTACTTTCATCAATTCTCCATGGAGATGAAGCATTTTCTTGCTGCCAGCTCGTTCATGCAGATTATCTATGTTTTGAGTAATGATTTCTACGTCGAACTCTTTCTCCAACTCTGCCAATCCAATATGACCGGCATTGGGTTCCACCTCCAGAAGCTGCTTGCGGCGGGCATTATAGAAGTCAAGCACCAATTCTGGGCTACGTTGCCATGCTTCAGGTGTTGCTACATCTTCGATACGGTGTTGATCCCACAATCCACCTGAATCTCTAAATGTAGAGATACCACTTTCGGCACTCATACCAGCACCTGTTAAAATAACAAGTTTTTTCATATTTTATTAAGTTAAAATGATTAATCACAAAATTACTAATTAATGCAAATAAATTCGTTCAATTCAATAATTAGTTTACTTTTGCAATCAAATTTATATTTTGAA
>JBAXGL010000409.1:0-1886 GCA_037139375.1 Bacteroidales bacterium
CCATTTCGGTGCGTAAATTCCTGATTTTTAGAGGGAAGCTGATAGTGTAAAATGAATTTTAATTCGGGTATATCCAGTCCACGTGCTGCTAAATCAGTTGCCAGTATGAGTTGATGCGTACCGTTTCGAAACTTCACCAACGCCCGTTCACGGTCAATTTGCTCCATGCCACCATGAAAAGTGCCGTGACTTATGTTGTTGGCAATCAGATGGTCGCTTACTCGCTGAATGGTTTCTTTGTAGTTACAAAAAATAATTCCGGGTTGGTTACCAATATGACTCAATGCATCCACAAGTGTTTCAAGCTTGTCTTTCGAGGGTGAAAGAATGGTTTTGATGGTCAGTTGAGTGATTTCTTCGTGCAGGTAATTGATGTATTTCGTGTGTTTCAACCCTACAAATGCAGGAATTTTCAGGGCTTGTGTTGCTGAAGTCAGAACTTTCTTTTTTACACACGGCAATGCAGCCACAATTTCTGTCATTTCTGCTTCAAATCCCACTTCCAGTGATTTGTCGAACTCGTCGAGCACCAGAGTTTTGATAAATTCGGTGGAGAAACTTTCTTTGCGTAAATGGTCGGCAATGCGTCCGGGAGTGCCAATAAGTATAGCCGGGCGATGTTTCAAATCAATTTTATCTTGCGAGCCTGCACGACCACCATATACAGCGTTAGTTTTGAAACCCGTTCCCATTTGGCGGATAACCTGCTCAATCTGAAGGGCTAACTCGCGCGAAGGCACAACTATCAGCACCTGAACTTCAACGCAGGTTTCATCTAATTCGTCAATAATGGGCAATAGAAAAGCTACCGTTTTACCGGTTCCCGTAGGCGATAGCAATACAACATCGGAATGAGACTTAATGGTTGAAAATGCCTCATTTTGCATGGGGTTGAGCGTTTCAATGCCCAGTTTGCTGAGAATAGTTTGTTGATTCATAACACAAAGGTACTACAATCTGAAGTATATTGAGTTATAACCTTACTTTTTACCTCCACGCAACCATGCCAGCATCATTTTCACTTCAGTAAAATCCATAAAACTGTTTAGCATTTCAAAAATAGAACCGGTTTCCTGTCCATTTTTAATCATTTCCATGGCTTTCTGACGCTTGTCTAACGAAACAAATTCTTCGATGCTTAATTCACCTGAAACAATGTATCGCTCCAAATGACTGATAATGGTTGTTTTGGCAAGGTTGCGCGTGAATGCAATTTCTTCAATTGTTTTACCTGTTTTGTATTGCTCCAGCGTAGTTCGGAAAGTTTCACCGATGGGCTTTTTCTCTTTCTTCTCACGCTTGGTGGTTTGCTTTTCGTGCATCAGCGATTCAAGTTTGTGTTCCTTGCAATAAGCCTGAATGACATCTAAAAATGCTTTGCCATATTTTTCTACTTTGGCCGGACCAAAACCACTAATCTGCAACAAATCATTCTCTTTCTGAGGCAGATAGTCCGACATTTCATTCAGCGTCTGACTTCCGGCAACAAGATAAATTGGTAAATCACGGGGTTCGCACAGTTGATTTCGCACAGTCATCAATCGGCGGTATAATTCAGGTTGTCGGGTGGTTAGTTTCTTGGTCGAACTGGTTTTTGCATAAGCGTTTACGTTGAATTCCGGTTGAGTAAATGTATTTTTCAGAATAAAATAATCTTCCACGGTGAATTTTAGTTTCAGCCCCTTCATCAAGAAAATTTTCTGGGTGATATTCGAGAAAATCATCTTGATGTTTTCGGTATAATCCGAACCATTTGTCCTGCTATCCGACACAGCAGGAGATTGACGTAGTGTTTCAGCCAGATTTTGCATCTTTTCCATGAAAAAATCAATGGCAGCAGCAATGCGTTCCTGCAAATACTCTTCGTTTACCGGTCGGGAGTCGAA
>JBAXGL010000410.1:0-1876 GCA_037139375.1 Bacteroidales bacterium
ATGTTGAATCTCGCATAATCATTGAATGAATGTTTGGCATCTACTTGGCTATAATCTAAATAGATATTCTTCAACTCAATTTTCGAAGCAGGCAATATCATTGAAAAATCATTTAGCTCTGCATGTTTTTTATTTGCAGTGAAGCGCATGGTCAATTTTTTCACTTCTAGACCTGAATTTTCTTCAAAAGAAAACTTTTTGACAATCGCACTAATCGAATCTTTAGAAAAAGTATTCAATGAAATCGAAGCCAATAAATTTTGAACCCGAATATGTGATGCATTGAATTGTTGAGCAGTCATTGGCTCAGACCATACGTCGTAGTTGATGTTTCCACGGCGAATCACAATTGATTTAATTTGTATTTCGGCCAGACCTTTCTTTTGAGATTTGTTGTCTGACTTTAAAGCATTTAGCAGAAATTGGTAATTAGGAATTGATTTAGGAGTCTGTTTGGAGAGCCGCAGTTGAAAGCTAAGCAGTTGAACCGTGTTTATGACCAATTTATTCTTCGCCAATTGATATAAATCAATCCCAATGGCCATTTTATTTACTCTAAGCAGTTCATTGCCTTTCTGATCTTCTAAATAGACATCCTTAAGAATAAGTTTGTTTAGAAATTCAAAATTCACCTCTTTGATGCGGACTTCTGTATGGAGCCTAACTTTCAACTCGTTGGTAGCAAAATTTGTGATTTCTCGTTGAACATAGGGTATACTGAGCAAAATATATGCAATGGTATTGATAGCAATTACCACAGCTAATAATCCAATCAGTATATGTTTGAAAATCTTTATCACAATAGGGTTGAGTCAATTAATTGCCAAATTTAAATATTTTCACTCATTATAAAGCCATTTGATGT
This sequence comes from Bacteroidales bacterium, assembly GCA_037139375.1. Taxonomy (GTDB): domain Bacteria; phylum Bacteroidota; class Bacteroidia; order Bacteroidales; family UBA7332; genus CAXXIC01. The sequence continues at coordinate 866 of JBAXGL010000410.1, forward strand.
GCGAATAATTGCGTAAATTTGCCGAAAAATAGAAATAATGAGCATAATTATACTCGGAATTGAATCTTCTTGCGACGATACTTCAGCATCTGTGTTGCGTGATGGTGTGCTGTTATCAAATATTATTACAAATCAAGATGTGCATCGAAACTATGGAGGTGTTGTTCCTGAATTAGCATCAAGAGCCCATCAGCAGAATATAATTCCAGTGGTTGACACAGCCCTCAAAAATGCAGGAGTTAAGAAAGAAGAGTTAGATGCTATCGCCTTTACGCGCGGACCTGGATTGATGGGTTCTCTGTTGGTTGGCACTTCTTTTGCCAAGGGATTATCTTCTGGGTTAGGCATACCTATGATTGATGTTAATCACCTGCAAGCTCATGTGTTAGCTCATTTTATTAAAGAGAATGATGAAGATTCCAATCAACCCAATTTCCCTTTTTTGTGCCTGCTTGTTTCAGGTGGAAATTCTCAAATAATCTTAGTTAAAGCTCATGATGTCATGGAAGTGATTGGTCAGACTATCGACGATGCAGCAGGTGAGGCATTTGATAAATGTGCAAAAGTGTTGGGGTTGGGGTATCCCGGAGGTCCTGTTGTTGATCGACTGGCTAAAGAAGGCAATCCTACTGCGTTCAAGTTAAACAAACCCTCCATAGACGGATACAATTACAGCTTCAGCGGTTTGAAAACCTCATTTCTATACCTTATTCGAGATCATTTGAAGAATGACCCTGATTTCATAAAAAACAACACCAATGACTTATGCGCATCCATTCAATCTACTGTTGTGGATATATTGATGGCAAAACTACGAAAAGCGGCTAAGGATTTAAATATTAGCGAAGTGGCTGTGGCAGGTGGTGTTTCTGCAAATTCTGCTCTTCGTCAAGCTTTCGAAGAACATTCCGTGAAATACGGTTGGAAAATACATATCCCCAAATTTGCATTTACCACCGACAATGCAGCCATGGTTGCAATGGCTGGACATTTCAAATATTTAGACCACAA
>JBAXGL010000411.1:0-1872 GCA_037139375.1 Bacteroidales bacterium
CCTCGACATTGCTTATCATTGGGCACTTCTCAATGGACTCAATACAGGGACAAGTGTTCATGATATTAACAAAAGCTCTTCAGATCAGGTATTTAGCCATCCTGAAGTGATGAAATCGATGCGGTTTTTCAATAAATATGCACCGCAAGTATACGCTTCTCAAGCCACTGGAGCTTATTCTGTTTTTCATAAAGGATTGAATGCTAATAACCTAACAAAATATCCATATCCCAAATATTCTACTTTATCACGATCTAATCTCGAACGTTATTATCGGATTTGCAAAGATGAAGCCATGTATGGCGCAAAAATTTCCGATACTACAATGGTTTCAGCAGGAAAAAACGATCAACGCAATTCTCAAAAAGATTACAATGATGTAGGTTGGGATATTGACGAAGGCAATTTTGAACGCTTTCTTACTCAAATTGCTCCTGATTCTACTTCTGCAGGGCTTTGGCGAGTGCGTGGGCAACTTACGGGAGCATCGTCTAAATACGACCGTTTTGCCCGCAGATTCGACAATGTAACAAACAGAAACACCATGTATTTCAAATTCTGGGAAGATGTGTTTAGTAGTACCAGCAAACCAAAAAGTCTAAAAATAAAGATTACCTGGCTCGACTCAATTGCAGGTTCAACTTGGGAATTGAGATATAAAGATTTAAATGGTTTGACGCAATCGCCAATCAAAATGATCGGATTAGGGGACAGAAAATGGAAAACTGACTCAGTAACGGTTACCGATATGGATGTGACACAATCGGGTCTGCTCAATTCAGATTTTATGTTGGTAAATACCGATAATGTGGATGATATATTTAATGGTATTGAGGTGGATTTTGAACGAATGACAACCGGAATAAATGATATTGACTGCGATAAACCAAATTCGATTCACCTATTCCCTAATCCAGTGAAATCAGTTTTGAACTGGAATACGAATGCTAGTTTTGATCAGATTAAAATTTATAGTGTAAGTGGAATTTTACTGCTTCAATCGTCAAACATGCAGAGTAGTTCTATCGATTTGAGTTATTTATCAAAGGGAATGTATTTTTGTCAACTCCGCAAAGGTAATCAAGTGATTCAAACAGAAAAGTTCATTAAAGAATAATCACAAATCACATGAAGCCGAGTTTAAGTACACTCCTTATGCTTAGTGCCGGAGCGCTGAGCAGTTCATTTATATACGCACAAAAAAAGCCGAATGTTGTGCTTATCTTGATAGATGATTTTGGCTACGAATGTGTCACAGCCAATGGAGGTCAGAGTTATAAAACGCCTGTAATGGACAGACTGGCTGCGACGGGGATGCGTTTTGAGCAATGCCATGTGCAACCACTCAGCACACCTTCACGCGTACAGTTAATGACGGGTATGAACAACCGGGAAAACTACACACACTTTGGTCATCTTGATACCACCCAAATTACGTTTGGAAACTTGTTGAAAGACAATGGATACGCAACTTGTATTGCGGGCAAATGGCAGTTGGGCGAAACTTTTGACCTTCCTGAACATTTTGGATTCGACGAATACTGCCTTTGGCATCTAAATAAAAAGGCGTCTCGCTACAAAAATCCAGGGCTTGTAATGAATGGCAAAGTACTCAACTATTCACAAAACGAATACGGACCAGATATCGTTAGCGATTATGTGCTCGACTTCATTAATCGCAAAAAAGACAGGCCATTTTTTCTTTATTATACCATGATGCTCACTCATCATCCCTATGATGCAACCCCAGACAGTCCTGATTATCTTGAACAAAAGCAGGGTAAAGGTGAGGGAGTTAGTCATTTCCCCGACATGATTGCTTATGCCGACAAATTGATTGGCAAACTAATCGCAAAGCTCGAAGAACTCAAT
>JBAXGL010000412.1:0-1868 GCA_037139375.1 Bacteroidales bacterium
TTTTTTGAGTTGTCGTCATTTTGATTTAAGTTTTTAGAGTTGTTTATAATGGTTTTTGTGTTTATTATTGAATAGAGAATTTGTATATACATGTTTGTTGATACAATTCACCAGGACGAAGCACACAAGATGGGAAGTGTGGTTTGTTAGGCGAGTCAGGGAAATGCTGTGTTTCGAGACAGAATGCACTTCTTTTTGGATAGATTTTGCCATTTTTCCCTTCAAATCCATCAAGCCAGTTGCCAGTATAGAGTTGTACTCCAGGCTCTGTGGTGAAAGTTTCTAAAACAATACCCGTTTTTGGTGAAGAGGCTGTTGCCGCTAAAGCTAATTGGCTAGGAAATTGTTTGTTGATTACATAATTGTGATCGTAACCTACTCCAGAGACTAATTGGTCAAAGTCGTTATCAATACGTTCACCAATAGCTTTTGGTGACGTGAAATCCATCGGTGTTCCAGCTACTTTTGCAATTTCGCCCGTAGGAATCATCACATCGCTTCCTGGTGTATAAAACTCGGCATTGATTTGCAAAGTGTGGTCGCAAATAGATTCATCCCCAGTCCCAGAAAGATTGAAGAATGTGTGATTTGTCAAGTTGCAGAGAGTTGCCTTATCCGTTGTGGCTTCATAACGTATGTCAAAAGCGTTATCGTCCGTGAGCTTATAAATCATTTTGACTGAAAGTGTTCCAGGAAAACCTTCTTCACCGTCGGGCGAGATTAAACTCAGTTCTAATGTTTGATTATCAATTTGTTTGGCATCCCAAACTTTTGAATCGAACCCCTCTATTCCACCATGAAGATTATTGGGTCCATTGTTCACAGCTAATGTATATTCTTTTCCATCAAGTGTGAATTTCCCGTTGGCAATTCGATTTCCGTATCGACCAATAGCTGCACCCAAGTAGGTCGGTTTTAAATCAGTGTATCTTTTGAGCGTTTGGTGTCCTAAAACAACATCTGTTAGTTTCCCATTTTTATCGGGAACCATTATTGAAACTGGAAATGCTCCAAAATTAGTTACGCAGATTTCACATCCGTTTTTGTTGGTTAATACAAAAAGACTGACTTTTTTATCTTCGATTATGCCTTCGAAATCGGAAGAATTAAGTCCAGAAAGAGTGGTTTTTGAATTCATGGGTTAGAAATTATAATTTAGATTTTATGGGTCGTAAATTTAGTAAGGAAAAATTTCATAGATGTAATTGAAAGTATGTTATACAGCATAATGCCTTTTTTTGTCACCTAGGTGCTTTGGTGTAAAGAAAAACAGCTAATATCGAAAATATAATATTTGGAATCCAAACAGCAACTGCGGGTGAGGTAAAACCACTTACTGCAAATGATGATGAAACAGTCATGAATAAAATGTATCCGAAACTCAACCCTAATCCAATTCCGATATTTAAACCCATTCCACCTTTAATCTTTCGAGACGAAATGGATATTCCGATTGTGGTTAAGATAAATGATGCGAATGCCATTGCAAATCGACGATAATATTCTATTTCAAAGTCTTTTACATTTGCAAATCCACGCTCTTTTTGTTTTACGATGTGTTTTTTGAGTTGTGGAGAAGTCATTTGTTCTTGGTCACCTCTCGAAATAAGAAAATCGGCTGGTTCTATGTTTATGGTCGTATCAAGAGATGCTCCCCGAATCAGTTGTTCACGTTTTCCGTTAAGATTTCTAATTAAATAGTCTTTTACAATCCAATGGTTCAGAGTGTCATATTTAATTGTTGAAGCCGTAAGTCTTGATTTGAGCGATTTGCCAATGAATTTTTCTAAGGAGAAACTACTCCCAGTCTTTGATTGATTATTGTAGCTGTCGAAATGTGCTACTACACCCGAGTCGACAAAGAGTTG
>JBAXGL010000413.1:0-1863 GCA_037139375.1 Bacteroidales bacterium
GATTACCTAAAAAGTAAGGGTATTCACGTGAACCTCGACTTCGTGTATGGATTGCCCGGGCAAACGGTCGATAGCTTTGCCGAAACCATTCGGGAAGCGATAGAAATTGCACCACACCGCATCGTCACCTTCTCATACGCTCACGTGCCGTGGGTGAAAGAGGCGCAAAAGAAGTTGGAAGAGCACGGCATTCCCGATGCGACTTCGAAACTGTCGATGTTCGATCGTGCGTTTCAGTTGGTGACCGAAGCTGGCTACACAGCCATCGGACTCGACCACTTTGCAAAGCCGGAAGACGAAATGGCTCAGGCACTTAGCGACCGAACGCTGCACCGCAACTTTATGGGCTACTGCACCCAATCGCAAACCGGACAAGTCTATGCGTTTGGCTCTACATCCATCACACAACTCGATGGGGCTTATATCCAAAACATAAAAGATACGGTGAAATATGTCGAAACGATTGAGCAAAAAAGCATCGCGCCCGAGAAAGGTTATATTTTGACGCAACGCGATAAAATCTGCCGCTCGGTAATCGAAGAGTTGATGTGCAACCACTTCATTGATCTGAAACAGATTGCCAAAAATCTTCATTTAGAATACGATGAGTTGATTCAGATTACTGGATTTAAATCATCTGATTTACAACAGTTTATTGAAGATAAACTCGTAGATTGGAATGACGGACAACTGACGATTCTACCCGAAGGAAAATTCGTGCTGCGCAATGTGGCAATGCTCTTCGATCCGCTGTTGGCAGAGACAAAAACAGCAATGAGGTATTCGAAAACGGTGTAAATTTGATTATTCGTTGAGTCGTTTATTGAAGATTTTGCAACTCAAAAAATTGATATATCTACAAACAACATGAGTAAATATTCTTTCTTTTTTTTGCTAATAATAATTCCAATAAGGTTATATGGAGATATTGCTCCAAATCCAATCTTTGTCAACAGCCTCATTCCAGCTGATTCATGTAAAATTCAAATGATTTCAGAGCAGGTTAATGTATGGGTCTATAAAGATTCATCTATTGTTGAATGTTCATTTGTGCTTAAGAATCATTCTTTTAAGACTTCTTTATCAGTTGGTTTTCCAATTATGAGTTTTTATCATTGGCAACCTCCTCAAAATTGGATTCCAGAGAGAGAAAATTTTAAAATAATTCTTGATAATAAGTTGATCGATAAGTTTGATCGATTCATTCCTGATGATGTTTTATCTCAGCATTCTAAGTTGAGACAGATGGATTCTGAATTTTATGAATCATTTTCTCACGTTCTAGATAGCTTAAAAGAAGCCTGTCCCATATGTTCGAGAAAAGATGAAATTAATTTTTATAAGAAATTTCATAAATTATTAGGGGATGTCCCAAAAGAACAAGAAAGAATTGAGTTGAAACGCAAATTGGATTTTTTAATTGATTACGAAAAAACGCCATGGTATTTGTGGAATATAAATTTAGATAGCGCAGAAACTAAAGTAATAAAAGTTAGATATAATGTTCCTTGTGGATTGGGTTATGGGTCAAGATACAGATATTTTAAATATATACTAAGTACAGGAGCAGGATGGTATGACAAAATTGAAAACGCAAAAATCAATGTAACATTAATGGATTTTGCTTCAAGTAATGTTGATTCTATAAGTCCTTCTCAATATATTTTTGATAAAAAGCATAAAACTATTACTTGGGATTTGTATAATATAGAGCCAACAATAAAAGATAACATATATATTGAATATTCTTTTGAGAAAGAAAAATTACGATATTGGTATTATAAGAAATTTAAATTTCATGTCTTTAAACACTGGTTGTCTCCCCGGTACTGGATTTATTGCATGAAAGAAAATAAAAAGTAT
>JBAXGL010000414.1:0-1862 GCA_037139375.1 Bacteroidales bacterium
CTGCGAGTAACACAAGCGAAGCGCCAAAAAAGTAATGGATACGATCATCAGCGCTATTCCGCAGGATAAATTCCTTATCGATATTGTGACGAGCAGTGGCGTTTCAGGGGCATTTGATGTCAAACCCTATTTCGGTGGGAGTGCATTTGAAGAACTTCAGGACGAATCGTATTTCCACCTCGTTCGTCCCGCTCACCATGGTATTATTTGGCCAAACGAACAGGATTTTAGTTCCGATACTATTGTGTGGGACATACAAAATTCCAACAAAGACACGTGAACAACGTTCACCTTCAAGGAATATTCGAGCTATATTTCAACTTTTATACTTTTTTCATATAAATACTCTGGGTCTATATCCAATTTATTGGACCACTCGATGGTATCGAATTTTACTTTTACCGTATTAAATGCAGACAGGTCTCTAAGCTCTGAAAACTTACCGATGCTGAGTAATGGAGTAACATCAAAAATTCTTTGTTCTGTATTTTCATATGCATATTCAAGCATCAATAGGGCTTATAGGTCCAATGGGACTTATAGGACTTACAAATGACTGGGTTGGCTGTTTGAAAAGTTGAGGGCTGGGAGGTAAAAAACGGATCCACGCTTGTCTCTCTGCCATCACTCTCCCTCTGATTTAAGCTTGGTTTGATTTCACTACAATCTTCACTCCGAGTGCTTGAAGAACGGCTTTGATCGTTTCAAACCGAGGATGTGACCCTAATCTTAATGCCTTATAGAGGCTTTCACGACCTAACCCCGTTTCTTTTGCTATTTGAGTCATTCCGCGAGCCTTTGCAACGTCTCCAATAGCGGAAATAAATACATCAGGATTCTCGGATTCAGCCGCAGCAGAAAGATAGCCTTCTATCACTTCTTCGTTGTCGAGATAATCAGCAATATCAAATGGGATAGATGTAGTTTTCATTACTTATTCTCCTTAAGTCCTTTAGAAATTCTTTTTGCCCGGATAATATCTTTTGATTGTGTTGACTTATCTCCTCCAGCCAATAGAAAGTAAGTTGTATCCCCTATTCGGGTGTAGTATACTCGATAACCTTGCCCAACATCAATCTTCATTTCTGAAACTCCTTCACCAACAGGACTACAATTACCAAAGTTTCCAAACATGGCATTTTTTAGCCGAGCCAAGATTCGATATTTGGCAGTTTTATCTTTGAGATTTGACAGCCATGAGTCAAAATCGGTTGTTTGTTTAAAATTATTCATAAAATATAGTGTATCCTTTTGAATACAACAAAACAAACATTCACACCAGTGGATCGTTGATACAATCCTCGACTATGCAGGGTTGCTGTATTGTGGCTGGTAGTTGGTCATGCTGAAGGTGGGTCATTACTGCAGCTGTCCTACTGATCCGTTCAGGGGTTCCATGTGCGTGTGCTATGTTTCCGGCATCTTATCCAATCATCAAGAATTTACGAAAACAAGTATCATTTATTATCAATACAATACATCTTACTTATCTAGTCGCAGACTTTTAGAAAAAAAATATAATTGGTTGGAGTGATGAGAAAAGAAAGAACGATAGTGGAACGGGGGCGGGGACTAGGGATTCAGGGAGCTAACTCTATACGCAATTTTTTCCCAAGCACCGATGCTGCGCTGGAAAGTGTTGTCAGGGTAAGGCTTGTATCTGTGGCATCGAGCAGACGGTTAAGTGAGGCCCGGCTGGTATGCATCTTTTTGGCCATTGAAGATTTAGTGAGGTTCTGAGCTTTCATTTCCTCTGCAATTTGCCAGGCAATGACGCGCTTGACGGCCACCGCGGGAACTTCATCCAGAAGAACCTCTTCTTTAAGAAAATCATCGAAACTGCTTCCAATATTGGTTTTGTC
>JBAXGL010000415.1:0-1855 GCA_037139375.1 Bacteroidales bacterium
CTAAAACAAAAGCGGTGCTGAAAGCTCCAGAAGGCGAATACTACCAACGTGTAGAAACGGCTCGTGGTGAGTTGGGCGTCTATTTTGTGAGTGATGGCAGCGCGAAACCTTATCGTATGAAGTTCCGTTCGCCAAACTTCTCCAACTTAGGTGTGGCTAAACCATTGAATGTGGGCGAAAAAATCGGTGACCTGATAGCCAGTATGGCAACCATCGACCTCGTAATTCCCGATATCGACCGTTAATCAATTAGTAAGAATAAATAGTAAACAGATCGAGATATGATAAAACTTGCTGATATTGTTCAATGGATTCACCAATGGCTGACCGATGTGTTGCCAGCTTTTTTGGCTACCATTGCCGCTAATGCTCTGGGTGGAATTGCCATCTTGTCGCTGGTGTTGGTGTGCGTTATTATTTGCGTATATATGGAGCGTAAAGTGGCTGCGTTTATGCAGTTGCGTTTAGGCCCGATGCGTGTGGGTAAATGGGGTTCGCTTCAGGTGTTGGCCGATGTGATCAAACTGTTGCTCAAAGAGAGTTTTGTGCCAACCCGCACAGATAAAATTTTGTTCGTTGTGGCACCTGTATTGGTGTTGACCGTTTCGCTGATGGCGTTGGCTCCAGTATCCTTTTCGGACGGAGTGCAGATGTGGGATATGAACATTGGCGTACTCTACATCACGGCTATCTCTTCGTTAGGAGTGATTGGTGTGTTGATGGCAGGATGGGCAAGTAACAATAAATTCTCGTTGGTGGGAGCGATGCGTGCAGGAGCACAAATCATCAGTTACGAACTTTCGGCAGCATTGTCAATCCTTGCAATTGTGGCAATGACAGGCACTTTGTCGATGAACGAATTGGTGCAATCGCAAGCCGATGGTTGGTGGATTTTCAAAGGTCACCTGCCTGCAATGATTGCCTTTGTGTTCTACGTGATTGCAGCTACAGCGGAGTGTAACCGTGCACCTTTTGACCTTGCGGAAGCAGAGCAAGAGTTGACCGCTGGTTATCACACCGAATATTCGGGTATGCAGTTTGGTATGTTTTACCTGACTGAATACATCAACATGATTGTGGTTTCGATTATCGCCTCTACGCTTTTCTTAGGCGGATGGCAACCGTTCCACATTTATGGATTCACTGCGTTTAACACTATTATGGACTATATTCCACAAATGTTTTGGTTGATGGGTAAAGTGTTCTTCATTATCTTCTTGATGATGTGGTTCCGTTGGACATTCCCTCGTCTGCGTATCGACCAATTGCTGAAGTTGGAGTGGAAATATTTGATGCCAATCAGCCTTGTGAATCTGGTGATCGCTGCATTGTGTACTGTAATGGGATGGCACTTTTAATACTTGAATAGATATGGAATCAATAAAAAGATATTTTAGTAATCTCTTCCTCGGATTTTACTCCCTTTGGCAGGGTTTGATGCTGACGTTGTACTATTTCACTCACCCGAAAAAGACCATCATCACGCAGCAATATCCCGAAAACAGAGAGTCGTTGGTAATCCCAATGCGCTATGCTGGTAATCTGGAGATGCCTCATGACGAGAACAACGAGCATAAATGTACGGCTTGTACGCTTTGTGAGCAGGCTTGCCCGAATGGAACCATCTCTATTGTGACAAAATCAATTGAGACGCCAGAAGGAAAAACAAAAAAAGCACTCGATACCTATACTTTCAACTTGGGCTTGTGTACGTTCTGTCAACAATGCGTGGATGCTTGTCCGTTTGATGCTATTACGATGGTGAATGAATTTGAGTTGAGTGTGTACGACCGTAGCCAATTGATTCATCAATTGAATGCAGAAGGTTCTAAACTGAAAGAAAAAGAAAAAAAGG
>JBAXGL010000416.1:0-1840 GCA_037139375.1 Bacteroidales bacterium
TCGTCTTCTTTGATAAATGCTTCGTAAGCTGCATCAAACAGAATCAATACTTCGTGTTCCAATGCATAATCGACCCACTTTTTCAACTCTTTTTTAGTCAAAACGGTTCCTGTCGGATTGTTTGGGTAACAGAGGTAAATCATATCTACCCGATTTTTGGGCAATTCGGGGATAAAACTGTTCTCTGCGTTGCAAGGGATGTAGACAATGTTGTTCCAACGTCCGTCTTCTCCCAACTCGCCTGCACGACCACCCATCACGTTGGTATCCACATACACGGGATAGACGGGGTCGGTCACTGCCACTCGGTTGTCGCGTCGAAGAATATCGCCGATATTTCCGGTATCACTTTTCGCACCATCGCTGATGAATACCTCATCCGAATCGAGCTTCACGCCCAGCGGTTCGTAATCGTTTTTGATGACCGCATCAATCAGAAAACGGTATCCCTGCTCAGGTCCGTATCCACGAAAAGTCTCTTCGTTACCCATCTCTTCCACTGCCGAGTGAAGGGCTTGAATCACTGCCGGAGCAATCGGACGAGTGACATCACCAATGCCTAAGCGAATCAGTTTTGCTTCTGGATGGATTACTTTAAATGCGTTTACTTTTTTTGCAATGTCCGAAAATAGATAGTTTCCCGGTAGTTTCAGAAAGTTTTCGTTTACTAAGGCCATTCTTTAATGAAGTTATACGGAGTCAAAGGAAGTTGTCACTTTGCTCCGAAGTTATTTTACCTGTTATTTTTATTTACAATTTATCCCGATAGCTATCGGGATTTACAATTTACAATTACGTCGATAGTCAATGTTTATCTGAGTCGCGTAGCCAATTGTAAATTGGAACTTGTTAAATGGTCAATCTAAAAAAGTTCTCCCGCAAACACCTTTGTCGCACCGCCGGTCATATAGATGCGGTTGTTGCTTTCGCGCCATTCGATGTGGAGGTCTCCGCCACGTAGTTTTAGTGTGGCAGTTCGCTCCGAAAGTCCATTGAGCACCGAGGCCACCAATGAAGCGCACGCCCCTGTGCCACAAGCGAGCGTTTCGCCCGAACCGCGCTCCCAAACACGCATTTTCAGCGTGGTAGGCGATACGATTTCCACAAACTCTACATTGGTTTTCTTGGGGAATAGTGGATGAACTTCGATCTGACGACCAATGCCGTGCACATCAAACAAATCTACATCGTCCACAAATATCACTGCATGTGGGTTGCCCATCGACACACAAGTGGCATGATACGTGATGTCGTTTACCACCAAGGGGATGCGAATGGCTTTTTCGCCTTCAGCAATCACCGGAATGAGCGATGGAGTCAAAATCGGCTCCTCCATATCCACGCAAACATTTGCCACAGCACCATCCACCACATCGAGGCGAAGTTGCTTCACGCCGGCTTTGGTTTCGAGGGTGAGGTCTGTTTTGGTGGTCAACCCCATGTCATAGACGTATTTTCCGACACAGCGTGAGGCATTGCCGCACATCTCAGCTTCCGAACCGTCGGCATTGTACATGCTCATGCGGAAATCGCACGTCTCCGAAGGGCGAATAATCACCAAACCGTCGGAGCCAATGCCAAAATTGCGGTTGCTCACACGAATCGCGAGTTCACTCGGGTCTGCCACAGTCTCTACGAAACCGTTTACATAGACATAGTCGTTGCCTGCGCCGTGCATTTTTAAGAATCTCATTCTGATAAACTTTGTATGTGTGCGAAAATCTGTGCAAAATTAGTCATTTTGCCACAAATCAGAAAATTTTCTTCTACCTAAAATAGCAAATATTACAATTTGATAGCATTTTTAGCTTTTTTATTCATAATTCAAAGCATTTTGACC
>JBAXGL010000417.1:0-1838 GCA_037139375.1 Bacteroidales bacterium
GAGAAAGTAGCGTCGTGAAAAAGCATTAATCGAAAAAATTCGCTTACTTTGCAAGTCCTAAAAATTAACGATAAATAGGGATTGTCCCTCATAAATAATAAAAAATAGTTTTTATCATCTTATGGCACAACAAGAAGAAGTTTTTAAGAAATTGGTATCGCATTGCAAAGAGTATGGCTTTGTATTTCAATCAAGTGAAATTTACGACGGTTTATCTGCTGTTTACGATTACGGTCAGTTGGGCGTTGAGCTGAAAAATAATATCAAAAAATATTGGTGGGATAGTATGGTGCTTCTCAACGAAAACGTTGTAGGACTCGATTCTGCTATCTTTATGCACCCCACAATCTGGAAAGCTTCGGGTCACGTAGATGCTTTCAACGATCCGTTGATTGATAACAAAGATTCTAAAAAACGTTATCGTGCCGATGTGCTTATCGAGGATTTGATGGCGAAAATCGATGATAAAATTGATAAAGAGGTCGAGAAGGCTGCGAAGAAATTCGAAAACTTCGACGAAGCGCTTTTCCGTCAAACAAATCCTCGCATTCAAGAGAATTTGGCTAAGAAAACCGAAATTCATACCCGTTTTGCAAAAGCGCTGAACGATGCCAATCTCGACGAATTGCGTCAGATTATCATCGATTATGAAGTGGTTTGCCCAGTGAGCGGCACGAAAAACTGGACAGAAGTTCGTCAGTTTAACCTGATGTTTTCTACCGAAATGGGTTCTACTGCCGATGGTGCGATGAAAATCTACCTTCGTCCCGAAACCGCTCAAGGTATTTTTGTGAACTTCCTCAATGTGCAAAAAACGGGTCGTATGCGTATTCCTTTCGGTATCGCACAAATTGGTAAAGCATTTAGAAACGAAATTGTGGCTCGTCAGTTTATCTTCCGTATGCGTGAATTCGAACAGATGGAGATGCAATTCTTCGTTCGTCCTGGTGAAGAGCTAGAGTGGTTTAGCTGGTGGAAAGATCGTCGCTTGAAATGGCACAAAGCGTTGGGATTGGGTGATAGAAAATATCGTTTCCACGATCACGACAAGTTGGCACACTACGCCAATGCAGCAACCGATATCGAGTTTGAAATGCCCTTTGGATTCAAAGAAGTAGAAGGAATTCATTCGCGCACCGATTTCGATTTGAGTAGCCACGAGAAATATTCGGGCAAAAAGCAACAATATTTCGACCCAGAATTGAATAAGTCATACGTTCCTTACGTTATCGAAACATCAATTGGAGTGGATCGTATGTTCCTGAGTGTGATTGCTGCATCTTATACTGAAGAGGCTCTCGAAGGTGGAGATACACGCGTTGTTCTAAGATTGCCGGCTCCTTTAGCTCCAGTTAAATTGGCGGTACTTCCGTTAGTGAAAAAAGATGGACTACCTGATAAAGCACGTGCGATTATCAACGATTTAAAGTTCGATTTCAATTGTCAGTACGACGAAAAAGACTCAATCGGGAAACGATACCGCCGTCAGGATGCTATCGGAACACCTTTTTGTGTGACGGTAGATCATCAATCGTTGGAAGACAATACTGTCACCATTCGTCACCGTGATTCAATGACCCAAGAGCGTGTTTCAATCGACCAATTGCGCACCATTATTGGTGACCAAGTGAGCATGAAAGAGTTATTCAAAAAAATTACAGAGTAAATATTCATTTCCCTGAATTTATATTAGCATGAGAATTAAGAATTTGCTGTATCCGTTTCTCCTATTGTTGGTGATTATATCGACGTCTTGTCTTACCACAACAGATCCATTGGCACAATATACCGATTGGAAAGTGAAGAATGAGACCTATTTTACAAATATGAAAGATAGT
>JBAXGL010000418.1:0-1830 GCA_037139375.1 Bacteroidales bacterium
CTCCACCACTTGATTTTGAGCATTTGTTACGGTGTTAATGTTGTAATCAATTACCACATCATTGAAATCGTAATCTCCTTTTGAAGGCCAATTGTCTTCAAATGCAAGTGTGCCGTGTGAATTGGATGCAGGATATGAGTTGTTGTAAGCACGGTAAGGGTCGTCTGGATACTCATCTTCTGGGTCTGCCACACCATCGCTATCTCTGTCATTCACAAGAATCTCTTGGCTTGATCTGAATGTAAGCGACGAAGCTGCTTTTTGTGGGGCCTTAGCTAAATTATCGAAACTGATAACCGCTTTACCGCCTATGATATCAACACTTAGTACCTTAGAATTGAACTGAAAGGTAACCGTTTTTTCGTTTGTTGGTAAGATCAATCTCAGGTCTTTATTCTCAGTGTTGGCGTGTAGTCCCTTGTAGAATGACCCTTTTGAACCGCTGATAGTTAATGTGGATTTAATGGGAGATAATGATTTTGAACCTGTGATGTTCACCATTACAGTTTGCGTTGTGGTCCATTTGAAAGATGGTGGAGCAATCATTGCGCCCATGTTTGTGGCATTCGAAGATGTTGGTAGTTCATCAATATTGTAACCTGTGCAACTGATTGTTGCCAAAAAGAGAGTGACTAGGGTAACCCGAACTAAGCTCAAAGGTTTCATCATTTCGTGTTTCATCATTTTGTGGTGTTTTTCAATAATTACCTATTTTTACATGGGTATTTTATATCAGAAATACTAGTTTTATGGTCTTCTTCTATAGCAAAGATATGTAATTAATTTTACGAGTTGTAGTTTATATGCGGGACAAAAAGAGGACAATTGATATAAAAGCCTTATTTTACTGATGTTGTCGTCTATTTACGACTTATTATTTATAAAGAGTGATTCTGATGAGCAGAAATGGTGTTTTTATTCTAATTAACAACGTGTTTATAATGAATAAAATGCTTCATGGGTAGATTTATTTATAAAAATTCTTTTCAAAAGCATTGAATTCATCACCTCGTAACACAATTCGTTGCCAAGTAGCTTGAATGAACCCGATGCCGTAGCCAAAAAGTTGCACAAATGCAGCTGGAATAGAGAGAACTCCGACTTTCAGACTTCGATTTTGAATAGAAGAATCACCGACTATGAGTAAAGAGTAGAAAATAATGGGGAGTAAGCAGATACAACTGAAAGCACTACCAATCAGAAAAGAGGTCATTCCAACTGTAAACGCCGCGGGCAGAAGATGTACAATCTTGAGCGAGTCGGGGTATTTCTTGTAGAGGTTGATGCGAGCGATGCCTGAGTTGAATACTTGTTTGTAGAATTTTCGCAAATCGACTCTACGTTTATGAAACACCCAAGCTTCGGGGAAAAGTCGCACTGCACACCCTGCTTTAAAAAGTCGAATGCTAAAGTCGATATCTTCGCCAAATCGCATTTTTGAAAACCCGTTCAGTTTCTTGAAAACATCTGCTCTGATTCCCATATTGAAACTACGTGGATAGAATTTATCTAGCTTTTTGTTTCCGCCACGAATGCCTCCTGTGGTGAAAAACGAAGTCATACTGTAGTTGATGGCTTTTTGCATGGGCGAGAATGACTCGTGCGCTCGATCGGGTCCGCCAAATGCATCGCACGATGTGGCATTTAGTTCCTTGGAGATCTCCGCTATATAATAAGGTGGAATAATACAATCAGAATCGAGAATCAAGAAGTAGTCGCCGTTAGCACGAGCTGCACCATAATTGCGCGATTCCCCCGGACCGGAGTTGGGTTTAAAGAAGTAGAAAACCTTCAACAGAGTCTCAAACTGCTCGATGATGTGACGACAAG
>JBAXGL010000419.1:0-1825 GCA_037139375.1 Bacteroidales bacterium
TCTTTTATGAATAAAGCAAGACTCGAAGCCTTTAGCGATGGCGTATTGGCTATCATTATCACCATCATGGTGCTCGAAATAAAAGTGCCGCAGGGCGGTGAATGGAAAGATTTGACGCAATTGCTTCCAATATTCGTGAGCTACATACTCAGTTTCACCTACATCGGCATCTATTGGGGCAATCATCATCACTTGTTGCATTCGGTGAAGCAGGTTTCGTCGGGTATTATCTGGGGAAACATCAACCTGCTGTTTTGGTTGTCGCTCGTTCCTTTTGTGACAGGCTGGATGGGCGAAAACCACTTTGCACCCGACACTGTAGCGATGTATGGCGCAAGTATGCTGGTGAGTGGCATCTCTTTTTATATTCTAATGCTTTCTGTCGAAAAAAACGCACACGACAACGAAGAGCTAAAACAAGCTTTTGTGCACCTAAACCGAAAAGGCATCACTTCTACCATTGGCTATGCTTCGTCTATCCCGTTAGCTTATGTAAATCCATTGATATCAGGTATAATATTTGTAGTGATTTCCGTTTTTTGGCTAATTCCCGATAAACAGCTCGAAAAGGCGTTGAAAAAATAAGTTTCTTTTTCAATTTTTAAATGTAACTCATTTACTTTTATAATTTTAGATTATATTTGCTTTTTGTTACCATTTATGTTTACGCCATGATTGAAGAACTTCTCGTTTTCAACCTCGAAAACCAACGTTTCGCTTTACCATTATCTGCCATCGAACGTGTAATTAGAGCACAAGCTATCACCACGGTATCGAATTCTCCAGCGTTTATCGAAGGGGTAATCGACTACAACGGCGAAGTGATTGCAGTGATTAGTTTGCGAACGCGGTTCTCTTTGCCTGCAAAAGAAATGCACCTCGACGACAGAATTATAGTTGCCCGCACTGCTCGGCGTAAACTTGCCTTGTTGGTAGATGTGGTGGAAGATGTGCTTGTGCCTCAACTGGAAGATCTGAGCCATCCGAAAAAGATTCACGACGGTCTTCAGTTTCTCCATATTTTGCGCGACGACCGAGGTATTATCCTGATTTACGATTTAGAAAACGTGCTTTCTGGTGAAGAAGATCTTGCATTACAGGATTTGATAGAAACAACCTTTTCATTCAAAGAAAATGTATGATTCGTGAAGATGCACTCAATGAAATAAGTGAAAAAATCATCCAACTACTCGGATTGCATTTTCAAACAAATCAATTTGTCGATTTGGAACGACGTGTAAAAGCTGCGGCCAAAGAGTTGGGCAAAGACGACAAACTAACCTCAGTGCACCATTGGTTGACAACATCGGCGTTTAATCACCAGGAGCTAAACACACTTTCGGCACATCTCACCATCAACGAAACCTATTTTTTCAGAGAAAAACCTGCTTTGGAACTTTTTCGGGAACGAATTATCCCTCAACTGATTGAACAACGCCAAAACACCACCAAAACAATCAGAATCTGGTGTGCAGGTTGCAGCTCTGGCGAAGAACCCTATACACTTGCCATCATTCTGAAACAATATTTCCCTGAATTATCAGACTGGAATATCACCATTTTGGCTACCGACATCAGTCCAACAGCCATACAGAAAGCTTTGCAAGGTGAATATACTGATTGGTCGTTCAGAGAAACCGAACCTTCGATAAAACACAAATATTTTTCACCATCAGATAAAAACTGGATACTGTCGACCGAAATACAGAAAATGGTCACCTTTTCTTACCTCAATTTATCCAAAAACTCGTACCCTTCGAGCCTCACCAATACAGAGAATATGGACGTGGTGTTTTGTCGCAACGTGATGATGTACTTCACGCCA
>JBAXGL010000420.1:0-1824 GCA_037139375.1 Bacteroidales bacterium
TCTTCACTACAATTTTTCCATTCAAATCGTACACCGAAATTGAAGCATCTCCAGCGATTCCTGCCACAGACAGCAATCCGTTTTGTTTATTCACAGACAAAGATAGCTCGGTCATTTTTGATGTTGACGAAATGCCAGTGACAAGATTATAAGCATCAATGGAATTGCCTACAACGTTCACAAAAAAGTCTTTCCCTGCTTGCGTCATACTGGCAGGAGAAAGGGAGAATCCCCAAAATGTATATTTACCATTCTGGCGAAGTACCGAGTAATACAACGGTCTATAGCGAAGCAACCCTTCAATGGATGCAGTAGGGGTTGGCACATAAATCATTTTTGCTGGTGAAGCTGATGCTGCAACTGAAAACAATCGGAGTGAATCGCCCGTATTTACAGTAATTTTATTCGGCGAGTTGAAAACAGTCAACGAAGCATTATCCACATACATCGTGTTCTCGGTGCCCGACATTCCGTAAGGACTACCAATGGCCAATGATAATAGACCCAAAGCCTTATAGCCACCACTACCCAATGCTACAATCGGTTTCTTTTTGTTATTGATCGTGTCAATCTGAGCAGTTGTAAACACAGATGCCGGACTGGTGATAATGACATCCATACTAGAATAGTTCGTGGTGATTGTACTAGCAATCGGAACAAGCGTTACTGAAAAATTATTTGCTTCAAGAAGCGTTTTGAAAGAATTCGCGTCAGTCAAATCAGTGTTGTAGATTATCGCAGCATAAGAAGTTGCTTTAGATGATAAGCCGAAAAGCATAACGGCAAACATAATCAAGAAGAGTTTTTTCATAAAATTTTTAATTAAAGAAGTTCAACAATAATTCTTATTAACACAAAACAAAAAGTCATGTATTTATTGCAGAAACATACTAATAATCAAAATTGTTCTCGAATTATGTAATTTTGTCAATCAAATTAATCAATTTAGAAAATAATGCGAATAATAAACATTTCTGCTTAATTTTATAATTTACACTCTATTTGAAATTAAATTTCGTTTACCAATCAATTGCTACCTTACCATTTTTCTGTAAAAAGTCGTTTGCTTTGGAAAAGTGACGATTGTCAAAGAAGCCTCTATGTGCAGACAATGGAGAAGGGTGTACAGACCTCAACACCAGATGTTTTTTCGAATCGATAAACTCCCCTTTTCGCTGAGCATATGCCCCCCAAAGGATAAACACTAATCCCTCTTTCTGCTCTGCCAATCGATGTATGACTGCATCGGTAAAAGTCTCCCAGCCTCTATTCTGGTGAGAGCCAGCCTGATGTGCACGCACCGTGAGTGTGGCATTCAACAAAAGCACACCCTGCTGTGCCCAACGAGTCAAATCGCCACTCTTTGGAAAAGGTTTATCTAAATCACTTTGTATCTCTTTAAAGATATTCATCAACGAGGGTGGAAACTTTACTCCATCTTGTACCGAAAAGCATAGTCCATGAGCTTGATTAGGCTCGTGGTAAGGATCTTGTCCTAAAATGACGACCTTCACCTCATCAAACGGACAACAATCGAATGCATTAAATATCTGACTTCCACGAGGGAAAACCGTAGTGTTTTGGTATTCATTTCGCACAAATACAGATAACTCCGCAAAATAGGGTTTATCGAATTCTGCTTGCAACTGCGATTGCCAAGAGGGTTCTATTTTAACGTTCATAAATGGGGATTGTTGAATAACTGACAGCTAATGGATCTATTTCGGCTTGCAATTTAGAGAAAATAACGTACTTTTGCAAACTAAATTATCGGCCCCGTAGCTCAGCTGTATAGAGCGTCAGATTCCGGTTCTGAAGGTCGTG
>JBAXGL010000421.1:0-1801 GCA_037139375.1 Bacteroidales bacterium
TATGAAAACTAAAAAACCTACTAAAACCACATCAACTGATCTCTCAACTATTTCAGCAAACTTTGAATTTCATGCTGACCCAAACACGAACAATTTAAGCATAGTTATTGAATTGGAATATCCGCAATTCCTGACTGCTTACCTTGATGTGATAGAGAATTATGTGAAGACCTACGGTAAAAAATACAAGATCGATGTGTTTTATACAGTCAATAATTGGAGCTCCTGCAACATGTGGGTGTTCACAACCAATATCCCTTTTCAGTTGGTGGTTTAATCTCGTTTTAAGACGCTATTTGACATAGAAGAGCTTCTTCTCCGAGTGGAGTTGAATACTCTTTTGAAAGAGACAACTGTAAGATAAAAGAAAAGCTCCAAAGGAATCCCTTTGAAGCTTTCGTCTCCGACGTTGCTCAAAAATAATTCTACTAAATTATTATGTCGGAGAATGATTATTTTGCATTTCTCATTTTTATCCAATCCATCACATTTGGTGGAGCACGTTTAGCAAACAGCTCATTGCCCATAAATTGCATATAGGGCTGAGAGTGCTTCCAAAATGCATAAAACTTATTTATGGTTTAATAAATCGTGATTGCATCGGAATTTTTCAATGTTACTTGCTTTGTTTAAACAGCCATTTTAAAAATACAGATTCTGTATCACATTGATTGCTGCTCATTTGTGTTGTTCCATTGTTTGCACCCGTTAGCATTTTAAGTGCTACAGGACCACCATGCGTATCGCCATGCCAGGTTGTAAATTTCATATTTCCACCCACTTTTGTCATTTCCTCAAACACTTTTACATCTTTCTCGTAAGGACATTTGGGGTCTTTATCTCCATGGAAAGCCCAAATAGGAATATTCTTGATTTTATTGACATCAATAAAATCTTCTGTTTCGGGCAATCCACTTCCGGCAGAAGGAGCAGCGGCCGCAAATAATGTTGGGTCAAGCTGGATGAATCGGTACGAACCATGACCGCCCATCGAATGTCCCAGAACATAAATTCTTTTCATATCAACCGAAAGTAACTCCTTGATAACCGTTTTGAGCAGAGCCAATTGCTCTTCACTCCACAAACCGGTGGATTGCGGTGCAACGATGTAGCACGAATAGTTTTTTCGAACATCTTCAGTTGCCAAATATTTAAGCCATTTGCTGTCAGCAATCTGCCTAAGATTATCCCTACCTCTACCACCCGCGCCGTGAAGACTCAAAATAACAGGGTATTTTTTGTTAGCATCAAAATTCAATGGTTTTAATAGCCTGTAGGGCATTTCTCGCACTTTCAAATTATCAAAAAGACTGACAATCGAATCTTGTGATTGTTGACAATATGAAAATTGAATCAAAGCGAAAAACAATAAATATGTTGAAATTAAGATACGTTTCATATAGCTTAATATTTACTTTACAACTGAAAAACGATATAAAGTCTTTGCCTTGTATGTTTCACCAGGGTTCAGAATTATAGTTGGATATGACTTCTGATTGGGTACGAATGGAAATCGTTGTGTTTCGAGAGCAAAAGATTCACGATAATTAATCGGTTCCTCCATTTTTCCAATATCAGAACCATTAAAAAAATTGGCACTAAAGAAATGAATACAAGGCTCGTTGGTGAGGACTTCCATTTTACGTCCACTTTGAGGGTCAACCACAGTGGCAGCTAACTTCATAATATTACTCTTTTTTTTACTCAGCACAAAGTGGTGATCGTAACCACCAGCTAATTTCAATTGCTCATCGGTTTTTTCTAAGATCAAATCTTGCCCAATTGGTTTTGGTTTTCTGAA
>JBAXGL010000422.1:0-1797 GCA_037139375.1 Bacteroidales bacterium
GATTTAAACAAAGTTGAAGAATTATTTTATCCGATTATTAAGATAATCCGTAATGAAAGCGGAGGTAATTTTGAATACGCATTGAATGATGATTTAGTGATTATTTCGGGTGGCGAAGAAGAATTAAGAATTCCAGTCAGCACCTTTATTGACCAGTCAGTAATTCTTTTAGCCAAAATAAAAGAGTCAACGGGTGCTTTCAGTATTCCCGAAATAGAAGAATTTATGACAGCCGTAAACTGCCACACGCTGAAAGCCAAATCTACTTCAAAAACTGATATTCGAATTGTAATTCACGACCAAAGAATTAATCAAACAGCAGAATTGGGATTCAGTATCAAATCACAATTAGGAGGAGAAGCAACTCTTTTAAACGCTGGAAAAACGACTAATTTCATTTATAAATTAGAAAGCTTCAACCCTACAGCAGAAGTAATCGCTTCCACAAACGAAATTGAAACTAGAAGTAAAATAAAAGACAGAATCGCAGCTATTAATGAAATGGGTGGAATTCTGACTTACACTACTCTTGAACAAAGCGTTTTCAAAAATAACTTAGTACTTATTGATAGTCTTTTACCGAATATCTTGGCAGAAATTATCAAAACATTTTTCACTTCAAATTTAAGTACGATTGAAGAATTGACTACGAATATCAACAAGGTCAATCCATTAAATTACGATACAAGTTTTGCACACACTTTCTACGAATATAAAATCAAACGTTTTTTGACAGATGTTGCTTTAGGCATGACACCGTCAAAAGTTTGGACTGGTATTTACGATGCAACCGGAGGCTATTTGATTGTGAAAGAAAACGGAGATGTTTTGTGTTATCACATTTACAACCGGAATCAATTTGAAGACTATTTATTTGCGAACACTAAACTTGAGACTGCAAGCAGTACAAGACATGAATTCGGGAAAATTTATGAAGAGAACGGACAACTTTTCTTTAAACTGAACTTACAAATCAGATTCAAATAACTTTTTATTTAATCCTTGAAATTATTCATCCGTTAATAAACCATATATAACTCCTACAGAAACAAATATATCCGATTGTGCTTCGTTATAGAAGCGCAGTCGGATTTTGTTATTATATGATATTTAAATTGAATTTAAACTGATTGATTAAGCGGATACCGTTGGATATTTGTAGCTATAAAAACTAAAAAATAAACATTATGGAATTATTAAAAGACGAATTATTATTTGAATCATTTTCAAACTCAATATCAACAAGGGCTTGTATTTTTGCATTACGCGATGTATTACTTCAAACTGAAGAACAGAAAGCTTTGTACAAAAGTAAACAAAACGAGTATATGGATAAGTTCCTGATTCAATTTGCCAAAGATTTCAACATTGAAAATCCAGAAAAATTTTTAGAAGGCCTTGTCAAAGCCAATCAACAATAAATTAATCTAAGGTTGGTGTAGCTTAGTTTGGCATTCATCAAGGCAAACTTTCGGGTGGTGGTTGTCGGTTGTGTTTTGCCATCATCGTTCGGTAATTTGCCCATCCGTACCATTAGGTCACCCAATGGATCAGAAACGTCTAACAATTCTATTTCTTCCCGTTTTTCGGGTGTTGGTGCTCCCGTTTCCCAATTCGCAAATATGATGTGTTCAATCTTGCCATTGAGTGGATTGCAAGTCTCAAAGCGACAATACAAAGCATCTTTATGTCTCAGTTTTACAATTTTACTGCCATCGCCACTTAATATCAACACGCATATACTGAAGTAAAAGTGTTTCATATCGGTGTGCTGTTCAAACAGATATTTACTGGAAC
>JBAXGL010000423.1:0-1797 GCA_037139375.1 Bacteroidales bacterium
AAGTACACGGCGTGCCTGTGTTCAATACAGTTTCGGATGCGGTTGAAGCTACTGGAGCCACAGTCTCTATCATCTTCATCCCTGCTCCTATTGCAGCTGATGCAATCATAGAAGCGGCAGACAGCGGCATTAAGCTGGTAATCTGTATTTCGGAAGGCGTGCCTACACTCGATATGGTGAGAGCCACTGCTTTTCTGAAGAAAAAAGGGGTTCAACTCATCGGAGCTAACTGCCCCGGACTGATTACCCCCGAAGAGTCTATGATTGGCATTCTGCCAGGCAATATCTTCAAAAAAGGCAATATCGGTCTGATGAGTCGCAGCGGTACATTGACCTATCTGATGGTGAGTTTGCTCACACAAGCAGGTCTTGGTCAAAGCACTTGTGTAGGTATCGGTGGTGACCCAGTTGCGGGACTTTACTACGAAGAGTTGCTCGAAATGTTTCAAAACGACCCCGAAACCGAAGCTATCGTATTGATTGGTGAAATTGGTGGCGATGCCGAAGAACGTGCTGCGCAATACATCAAAAACCACGTTACCAAACCAGTTGTAGCATTCATTGCTGGTCAAACAGCCCCTCCTGGCAAACGTATGGGACATGCAGGAGCCATCATTTCGAGTGGTAGTGGCACAGCAGAAGAGAAAATAGCAGCATTCGAAAGCATCGGTGTTCCCGTTGCTCGTCTGCCTATCCAAATTCCGGTGTTGATGAAAGAGTTGTTGAAAAAATAGACAATCATTTTTGTCATATTTAGAAAAGAGGGTTTCACATCAGTGGAGCCCTTTTTTGTTTGTATTCATGTCTAAATAGAAACCAACCCTCTTTTCAAGGCAAATTTTTGATGTTATAACGAAGATGCGATGAAAGACTGCTACAGTTCACATTATTTATCCTTTGAAAGCTTCACTTACAAAAAGTTTATTTTTACATTTGCAATCTATTAAAAAGAAACCTAATGACACAAAAATTCGATTTTCTGGTTATCGGTTCAGGCATTGCAGGAATGAGCTTCGCCCTGAAAGTAGCCGATCGAGGAAAAGTAGCCATAGTCTCGAAAAACGAACTGGAAGACACAAACACCTTTTACGCACAAGGAGGCATTGCCTCTGTCACCAATCCAACAGATAATTTTGAGAAGCACATCGAAGACACCCTCAGTTGCGGTGATGGATTGTGTGTCAAAGCGGTGGTAGAAATGGTGGTGCGTGAAGCTCCGGCTCAAATAAAAGAACTCATAGACTGGGGTGTGAAATTCGATACCGATTCTCGAGGTAGTTTCGATTTACATAAAGAAGGTGGACACTCCGAGCATCGGATATTGCACCACAAAGACAGCACTGGAGCCGAAATTCAGAAATCGCTCGTAAAAGCTGTGAAAAGTCATCCTAATATTTCGGTGTTCGAAAATCACTTTGCCATCGAAATCATCACACAACATCATTTAGGCGAAAAAGTCACGCGGCAAACACCTGTCATCGAGTGTTATGGCGCATACATTCTGGATGAACGGACAAACTATATCCATACATTTCTTTCGAAAACCACATTGATTGCCACAGGAGGTATTGGCACCATCTACCAAACTACCACCAATCCGATGATTGCTACTGGCGACGGCATTGCGATGGTATATCGCGCCAAAGGAACAGTGCGCGATATGGAGTTTGTGCAGTTTCACCCTACTGCGCTTTACAATCCGAACGAACGCCCGAGTTTTCTGATTACCGAAGCCATGCGCGGCTATGGTGCTGTGTTACGCACAAAAAATGGCAATGAATTTATGCACAAATACGA
>JBAXGL010000424.1:0-1792 GCA_037139375.1 Bacteroidales bacterium
AAAAGAAAATTGCTGCTGTTGGTCACGATACGCAAAAGTACAAAGCCACTGCTGCCACTTATGCGAGCTTGCCGGGTTGTTGCAAATACAGATAATTTGATATATTTTTTTTAAATATAGAGATAGGGTCGAACTCCCTATTTCTATATCAAAAATTAAGAATAATGAAAAATTTAAATGTTTTTATAGTCCTTTTTATCCTAATTTTAACTGGTTGTAGTAAAGAGAATTCAAACAATCTAAATAATTACATACCAGTCACTCAGGGTAGTTTTGAGGTAGCTTTACCTATTCCTCCAGTTTCGAATAATTCACTGACATTGATTGCTCAACACACCGTTCAACCTATTTTCAGTGGACACAGTTCATCAGTACTGGGCTATCAATCAGGTTCTATATTGGGTACAACAATGGTTGTGAATTCTGGGGATGTATTGAACGTTACACTTCAAAATCAGCTTACAGAACCCTCTAATATTCATTGGCATGGACTAATTACTCCCGCTAACATGGATGGGCATCCCGAAGACGTAGTACAACCTGGAGGATCATTCAACTATACTTTTCCAATCTCACAACGGGCAGGTTTGTATTGGTATCATCCTCATCCTGATGATTATACAGCAAAACAGGCATACCTTGGTCTGGCAGGCGCAATTATTGTGAGGGATAATGAGGAAAAGGCATTGAATCTACCATCGGGTGAATTTGAAGTCCCATTAATCATACAAGACAAACGTATCAATTCAGATTATTCGTTGGATTATACTCCAACAATGAATGATGTAATGACTGGTTATATGGGATCATATATAACAGTTAACGGCGTTTATGCTCCATCTCATAAGGTGTCTTCTCGCAATTATAGATTCAGAATATTGAATGGCTCAAATGGACGAATATATAATTTAGCACTTAGCAACGGAGCCTCATTTCGTGTTATTGGTTCAGATGGAGGATTGTTGTCAAATGCACAAACAGTAACATCGTTACTATTGGGACCAGGTGAACGCGCTGATTTGTTGGTTGATTTTTCAACTTATTCTGTTGGTAGTGAAATATTTCTAGAAAATCAACTTTTTTCGGCGGGTGATGCCCAGGGTAAACAACGCTTTAATATAGTGAAGTTTATCGTTAATAAAAAAGAAACTGATCTATTTTCGTTGCCTTTAAGTTTGTCGTCAATCACACCGATTAATGAAAATTCGGCTGTTAAAATCCGAACATTCGATATATCGAACCCTGATATGGCAAGTATGGGTGGTATGAATATGGGCGGTATGAATATGGGCGGTATGTCAATGAAAGGTATGCATAGAATTAACAATAAATCCTATGATAAGAGCAGAATTGACGAAACGATTCAAGGTGGTAGTACGGAAATTTGGGTATTTGATAATTCAAAAGGTGCAGAACCACACCCTATGCACATTCACGGGGTTCAGTTTCAGATTCTAGATAGGACTGGAGGGCGTAATAGTTTGATTGCATCAGAAAAAGGGTGGAAAGATACCGTTTTGCTTTTACCTGGAGAGAAAGTGCGTGTAATAATGACTTTTGCTTCATACAAAGGAAAATATATGATTCATTGTCATAATCTAGAGCATGAAGATGACGGAATGATGTTACAGTTTGAAATAATATAAGTAAACTTAATTAATTTATGAATTTATGAAAAAAACAGTTGGTTTATTAGCAGGTATTTGTACCTTTATTCTATTGATTTTTAGTTGTTCGAAAGACAAAGCAACGGTTGATTACAGTCAGATTGATTTTGAGAAAGTAAAAATTA
>JBAXGL010000425.1:0-1784 GCA_037139375.1 Bacteroidales bacterium
CTGGTGGTGTTGGGGCTGTTTTCGGTGGTGTTGTCGCTCTTTCTGTGGGTCTTCGCCGGAGAATATAACCTGATCGATGGTGGATTGGCTGTGACTGATTTGATGTTTCGGTTGGCATCGCTGTTGCTGCTGGTGTTGATTCCTGTGCTCACGATGCGTAGTTTTGCAGAAGAGCGACGACAAGGCACTTGGGATTTGTTGCGTCTTCGCCCGATGGGTAGCTTTGGTCTCTTTTGGTCGAAATTTGGTGCTGTGTTTGTCGCTATTTTGGCGGCGTTGTTGCTCACGGTTATTCATCCGTTGTTGCTTTCGCATTTTAGTGTGGCAGGTGGTTCTGTTGATAGTGGAGTAGTGGTTGCATCGTATCTCGGGCTTTTGCTTTGGGTGGCAGCATGCGTGGCGATTGGGTTGTTTGCTTCTGCCGTGTCGACCAATCAGGTGGTGGCTTTCGTGTTGGCATTGTCGCTTAATCTGTTCTTCAACTTCGGATTCGAATTGTTAAGTGCTATTCCCGGTTTCTCGTTTTTTCAATCGCTCTCAGATACATTGAGCCTGACAGCTCATTACAAATCGATGCAGCGTGGTGTGGTCGACTCCCGCGATTTGTTCTATTTCCTTTCGTTGATTTTTGCTTTTTCGCTGGCGACTGCTGTTTCTCTTTCGTCTCGTTTTCATAAGAAAAAATTCTTTCTCGCAATTATTGGTTGGGCGTTGCTTCTTTTTATTTCCGTCAATTGGTTTGTGCGATTCGATTTTACGGCTGAGAAACGCTATACATTATCTGATTATACCAAGTCTGTGTTGGCTAAATTGCCTCAATCGGTGAAGGTGAATATTTACCTCGATGGCGATTTGAATACAGGATTTACTCGTCTGCGCAATGGTGTTGGTGAGTTGATTGACGAATGCAATATTTATGCTGCGGCACCGATTTACTACCAATATTTCAATCCATCGGCGTCAAACAGTGTGGCACAGCGAGAGAAAGCCTACCGCTATCTGATGTCGAAAGGGTTGAAACCGATTTCGGTGAACGAAGCTGATCGAGAAGGAAAAATGACACAAAAGCTGGTCTTTCCGTGGGCAGAAATGATAGCCGGAAACGATACCTTACGTCTTTCGTTGTTGAAAAACCTACCTGGCAAGTCGGGACAAGAGAATTTGAATGCGTCAATCGAATCACTTGAACTTCATTATACAGAGGTTTTGCAACGTTTAGTTCAGAAATATCCAACATCTATCGCCTTTCTCGAAGGTCACAACGAGCTGCCAGAGCCTTACGTAGCCGATGCAATGGATAAGCTGGCACAATCGTATCGTATCGATCGAGGCGTGGTGGGTAATGATCCATCGATTCTTGCACCATACAAAGTACTGATTATTGCAGCACCTCAAACGAAGTTTAGTGAGACCGACAAATTTGTGCTCGATCAATACCTCATGCAAGGTGGACGCATTTTGTGGCTGGTGGATGGTGCTCTACTGCCTCTGCAAGAGTTGGCAGAAAAAGGGACCACTACAGCAATTCCTCTGGACTTGAATCTGAATGATCTCTTTTTTGGATATGGTTTACGGGTCAACGGAAATTTGCTGCAGGATGCGCAGTGTATCTCTATTCCGTTGACAAATCCTGATAACAAGTCAGATGTATATCCTGCACCGTGGATTTATGCACCCATTCTCTCACCAAACAACGAACATGTAATTGGGAAAAACTGTTCGCCAGTGAAATCTGAATTTGTTTCGTCCATCGATTTGGTGGGTGAAAATTCAGCTATTCAGAA
>JBAXGL010000426.1:0-1760 GCA_037139375.1 Bacteroidales bacterium
CTCACTTTGCCGAAAAGTACCACATCTTTTCTTAATACTGTAACGATTGAATGTTATATTAGCCTGATCTTTGCATCATAATATTAAACAAACAAATAATTAAAATTATGAAAAAGACTCTTATTATTGCATCGCACTCGTATTTCGAACAATCTACAGCAAATGCTTCAATATTAAACCAATTGAGTAAAGTATCAAATATTACGGTACACCATCTCGATGCCATTTATCCTGACGAAAAAATAGATGTAACTGCTGAGCAAAATTTGCTTCTCGATGCAGAAGTTGTAGTGTTTCAATTTCCACTATTTTGGTATAGCGTTCCATCATTGATGAAAAAATGGATCGATGAAGTACTCTCTTATGGATTTGCGTATGGAAGTACAGGAGACAAATTGAAAGGAAAAAAAGTAGTCATTTCTGTCACTGCAGGTGGACCTGAAGAGGGTTATTTGCCTTCTGGGTATAACGGTAATTCTGTGTTTGATTTGCTTTTGCCTCTTCGTCAGACATTTAATTTAGCCCAATTAGAATACGCAGGCTTGCTAGTTTCTTATTCGATGATGGCAATGTCTTCGGGCAAAGAAGCTGTTGAACAAAAAGCAGAAGCTCACGTCATTGACTTAATCGCTAAGTTAGAAGTTCTGTAAATAAAATAGAGTAAGTCTAATTCCCAATTCCTTTTAGTTTTATGCTGAACGGGGTTGGGGATTTTAGTTTCCAAAAGTATAAGCTTTTTATGCCTTCGTTTTATTTACCAAATATATTCCTAACAATACGACAAAAGCACCAATAATTTCGTTCATTGTAAGCAATTCGCCCAAAACAGGAACTGAGAATAGAGCTGTGAAAACTGATTGACTCAGCAGAGTGACTGACGCTGTGGTGGTTTTGATATGCCCCAATGCATAATTGATGGCTAACCACCCACACAATTGTGATATAAGACCTAATCCACCAAGTGCGAACCAAGTTTTAGTTGTGAATCCCCATAAAGGAGCATCGAATATCAAACAAATAATCAGCACGAAGAAAGTGCTCGTCCACATGGAAACAGTTGTAAATGTCAAAGTGTCGATTGTAAGTCGACCCTTTTGTGTCGAAAGCATATATGCTGCATAAAAAACACTTGCGCAGATGGCTAACAGATTGCCCAAGTGATAATTGGTAGTGAAAACCTGATCGATGCCGACAATCACACCTACACCCGATAATGCAATGAAAGTTCCAATCCAAAAACTTTTCTTTAGATTCTTTTTCCACAAAAGGAGATAGGCAAAGCCTACCCACACAGGTGCAAGATTAGCTAACAGAGTTGAGATACTGGCTTTAGAAAGTGTTATTGAAGTATTCCACAATGCAATGTCGCATCCAAATAATAATCCGCTCAAAATGGCAAAACCAATACCTCGACGATCGAATTTTGGGTTTTTGTAGTAAATCCAAATGGGTAAAACTCCAATAGAGCCAATAAACATGCGATAAAAAGCAGTTGTAATTCCTGTCACTTCCGATAATTTCACGAAAATTGCAGACCAAGAAATGCAAAGTACTCCAACAAAAAGTAGAATGTAGCGTAACCACGAAGTTCTGAGTAGGAGTAAAGTCATGAATTTGGGCTATTAATTTTTGACATGCAAAAGTACAATAAAAAGTAGTCGTATAGAAAAATAAATATCATCGTTGAATGAGCATTAAAATAAGTTATTTAACTCAATATGATATGGGTCGACAATATCTTCGAAATTGCACGTTTTACA
>JBAXGL010000427.1:0-1758 GCA_037139375.1 Bacteroidales bacterium
CCAACACCAACACCAACACCAACACCAACACCAACACCAACACCAACACCAACATGTCTGCCGGACATAAAAGCCAATGATAAAGATGGCCCGATTGAGGTCTGGCTAGACACCCCTGTTTCCATAACCTTCAGCCTTGCGCCTGGCAATCAAAATGGAAAACTCGCTGACTGGTGGGTTGTCTATAGATCTCCTACAGACGTGTGGTCTTCTTTGAATTATTTTGGGTGGAAACCTGGATTCAACAATGTGTTGGCTGTATATCCATTGTTTGATTTGACATCCTTTAAGGTAACCGCCGAATTACCGGATGGACTGCCTAGAGGGAAGAATATATTCTATTTCGGCGTGGATACGAATCCCAATTTTGAACTTGATTCACCGCCTTACCTTTATTTTGATTTTGTTGAGGTGAATGTGAGGTAGAATGAGTAAATGCTTTTTTCAGGGCGCAGCGTCGCCCTTGATTGGAAATTTATTGTGGTCCCCAAATTCCGGACAATAGTATAAAATGCTAACCTGCTATGAAAAGGAGCAGGGTAATGAGTGAAAAGAATCGTAAGAATTTCAGCAGTCAGTTCAAAGCCAAGGTCGCAATTGATGCGATCATAGGGGGTTAAGACTGTAAACGAAATCGCCCAGGAGTTGGGGGGTACATTCATTTATCAACTTCATCAAAAATTAAAGAAAAGGAGACCATCATGTGTAAAAAATCATTAATGAGTTTTTTCTTAATCGTTTCGTTTTTTTCTTTGTCTTTTATGGAGGAGATACCAAACTGTATTGCTAATGACTTTGAAGATATGCCGTTTGCCGATAAACAATTCCAGATTGAACAACTCCACGTTTTCCCAAATGGCATAAAGCTTAAAATTTGTGCAGCTAATCAAATCAATGTATCTGAGTTATATTCAAGTATCGCAAACGACCCCAATCAAACAGTAGAAAGTATTAGATCAACTATTGATGTAAAAAGAAGAAATCTTTTTCCTGAAGAAAATATTAGTATTTCATTGGTCAATCCGAACAGTAGAGGACAGTCTTATGTATCCGAAATACAACAACCCATTGGAAGTATAAAATCAACTATTCCTGAAAGAGAAATTGGTACTTCTTCGGTCAGTCCGAATACGGCTTATGGATCGGGAATAGAACTTTCTTATCACTCTGAGTACTGGAACATAAGCATCCCCAGTGGTTATTATAGGGAAATCTCTGGTAATTCTGAATCTGCAGATTGTGTTGTTCAGCCGACTACAGGTTGTGTTACTGTTGAAGTTTATGATCCATCATCCGGTACCTGGCCCAATGGTACAAAAATTTGTGCTGGTTCCCAATTTTATCAAGCGACAACATACGGGAGCTATAGTTTTAGAGGCTTTCGTATATATAACTTCTCATCAGCTCCATACATAAATTATACCTCAAGATTTTATAAAAGCTATTAACTATACAACGTAATATGTCGATTTATGGTAAGGTGATTTCCAACAAAGAATATCATGAAGAAATACACCGTTGGCCGTTCACGGTCAACGGTCAACGTTTGGTTGCTTCATGTAATATGTATTTCTCTTCCAAATCGTTGGGCAACTTCTCTTGGTCCTGTTCGATGCCTCGCACCATTTAAGCGGAGGCTGTCCATCAGTTCATTTTACAATTAAGATTTCAGTTGTTTCAGCAGCGCCCTCAATGCCTTGAGAGTTTTCCGAGCCAATTCAGTTGTGGAACTTTGAGAGTATTTCAATATCCGCTGCA
>JBAXGL010000428.1:0-1740 GCA_037139375.1 Bacteroidales bacterium
AAAAGCCTAAAACCCGTGGTATGAAACCGCGAGGGAAACAGAATAAAAAATAGCAGAAAAAATGGTTGCCCCGAATTTTGGAGCAACCATTTTTTGTTTATATAATCCTTGCCATTATTTGAAAAGACTCAATTTGGTGCAAAATCTCTAAACTTTATTACAGATTTTTAGTCTGTCATTGTTTGAGAAAACTTTTATAAATGAACTATTTATAAAACAAGAATACAAAAACCAAACTCCTCAAGATTATAATCAACTGACTAACTTTGATTTATAACCTGACAGTAGTGATTTTGCAATAAACAAAAGAGCCGATTGTATTTCTACAATCGGCTCTTTTGTTTATTTGGAAATGCTTATTTTACTTTTGTGTAACCATAAACAGCTCTTTCTCCCAATTCTTCTTCGATGCGAAGTAGTTGGTTGTATTTAGCCATACGGTCAGAACGGCTCAAAGAACCTGTTTTGATTTGACCACTGTTGGTTGCTACTGCGATGTCAGCGATTGTTGCATCTTCAGTTTCACCCGAACGGTGAGAAGTTACACTGGTGTAACCTGCACGGTGAGCCATTTCGATAGCGTCCAAAGTTTCGGTCAAAGTACCGATTTGGTTTACTTTGATCAAGATTGAGTTTGCAGCACCAAGTTCGATACCTTTTTTCAAATATTCAACGTTAGTTACGAATAAATCGTCACCTACTAATTGACATTTGCCACCCAATTCTTTTGTCAAAGCAACCCATCCGTCCCAGTCACCTTCGTTCATACCGTCTTCGATTGAGTCGATAGGGAAGTTAGCAACTAATGAAGAAAGGAATTCAACTTGTTCAGCAGAAGTACGTTTTGCACCGTCAGCACCTTCGAATTTAGAATAATCGTAGATTCCGTTTTTGTAGAATTCAGAAGCAGCACAGTCAAGAGCGATTGAAACGTCACCGCCATCTTCTTTGCGACCTGGTTTGTAACCTGCGTTTTTGATAGCAAGGATTATGCTGTTCAAAGCATCTTCAGTACCGTCCAATTTTGGAGCGAAACCACCCTCGTCACCAACAGCAGTACTAAGGTTGCGATCGTGTAATACTTTTTTCAATGAGTGGAATACTTCAGCACCCATACGAAGTCCTTCGCGGAATGATTTCGCGCCAACTGGACGAATCATAAATTCTTGGAATGCGATAGGAGCATCAGAGTGAGAACCACCGTTGATGATGTTCATCATCGGAACTGGAAGCACTACAGTGTTTGTTCCACCAATATAGCGATACAAAGGAATATCAAGGTAGATTGCAGCCGCTTTAGCAACAGCTAAAGAAACGCCTAATAATGCATTTGCACCTAAGTTAGATTTAGTTTTAGTTCCGTCTAATTTAAGCAATAATGCGTCAATATCTGTTTGTTTCAATGCGTTCATTCCAACCAAAGCAGGCGAAATTACATTGTTAACATTATCAACAGCTTTCAAAACGCCTTTACCTAAATAACGACCTTTGTCACCATCGCGAAGCTCGATTGCTTCGTTTTCGCCTGTTGAAGCGCCAGATGGCACAGCAGCACGACCGACAACGCCCGATTCGAGCAACACATCTACCTCTACAGTAGGATTTCCACGTGAGTCAAGTACTTCACGTCCGATAATTTGTTGAATTTTCATCTTATTTTTGTTTTAATAAATGATTGATTCTGTTAGTGTGTTGTATGAGTAATGTGCAAAATCATAAGCTTTTAAGTCAAATTTGCCT
>JBAXGL010000429.1:0-1724 GCA_037139375.1 Bacteroidales bacterium
ATACTCTTTGCCTTCGACGTTCATCTTGCCAGCCTCTTTGCATGCTGCTTCAGATTTCAAGGAGATAAAGTCTGTATATTTGATTACTTCTGCACGAATAAACCCTTTCTCGAAGTCAGTATGAATAACACCAGCACATTGCGGAGCTTTGCTGCCTTTGAGGTAAGTCCATGCACGAACTTCCTGCACACCACAGGTAAAGTATGTTTCTAGATTCAATAATCGGTAAGCTGCTTTTATCAAACGAGCAACGCCAGACTCTTTTAATCCCATTTCGTTCAAAAACATTTCGCGCTCTTCGAAGGTGTCGAATTCGGCAATTTCTGATTCGATTTTGGCAGCAACCACCAATATTTCAGCATTTTCGTCTTTCACTGCCTCTCGCACCATTTCCACATATTTGTTTCCATTAACGGCACTTGCCTCGTCCACATTACATACGTACATCACCGGTTTAGAGGTCAACAAAAACATTTCTCTTGCAAATTTCTGATCGTCTTTGTTATCCAAAGCTACAGTCCGAGCCGATTTGCCTTGCTCTAAAGCCTCCTTGAATCTGATCAACACGTCATACGCCAATTTAGCTTGCTTGTCGCCACCAGATTGACCTTGTTTTTGCACCCGAGAGATTCGCGCATCTACTGTTTCGAGGTCTTTTATCTGAAGTTCATAATCTATAATCTCTTTGTCGCGAACAGGATTGATTGAACCGTCGACATGCGTTACATTTTCGTCGTCGAAGCAACGAAGTACATGAATGATGGCATCCGTTTCTCGAATGTTAGCCAAGAATTTGTTTCCCAACCCTTCTCCTTTACTCGCGCCTTTCACAAGACCGGCAATGTCAACTATTTCAACGGTGGTAGGCACAATCCGGTTTGGCTTTACCAGTTCTGCCAATGCATTCAATCGCTCGTCTGGAACAGTAATGACTCCCACATTGGGTTCAATCGTGCAGAAAGGGAAATTTGCCGCCTGCGCTTTTGCATTCGACAGACAGTTGAAAAGGGTCGATTTACCCACATTGGGCAAACCCACTATACCACATTGTAAAGCCATAGAGTTAAATCATTTATTTTTAGGCTGCAAAGGTAAGTCTTTTGGGCGAATCTACAAGGTGTGACAAAACAGTAAAAATTTGATGATTAGAGCTGTTTGATTTTCTATTTTATACAAAAAACCTCCCTTTTTCTGCACAAAAGCACTCTTTTTGTGCATTTTTTATAAAAATATAGTGCTTGTTTCAAATAGTTGTTTAGTTTTGCGGTCTTAATTAACCAAAAATCTACTTTATGAAAAAACTAATGGTCGTCCTATGCGCAAGCGCAGCAACTACTGCTTTTGCAGGTGGTTTATTGACAAATACAAATCAAAGTGTGCATTTCCTAAGAGATCCAGCACGCGATGCATCTACAGAAATTGATGCAGCCTACACCAATCCAGCAGGAACAACTCAGCTTTCTGACGGTTTTCATCTTTCATTAACCAATCAAAGTGTGTTTCAAACACGCACAATCACTTCTACTTTTGCGCCTTTTAAAGGCTATGGAGACAGTGAAACTAAGGATTTCAAAGGAACAGCCTCTGCTCCTATCGTACCTAGCTTCCAATTTGTTTACAAAAAAGACAAATATGCTATTTCTGGTGGTTTTGCCATCACTGGTGGTGGTGGAAAAGCTACTTTCAATCAAGGATTAGGCTCATTTGAGGCGCCAATTTCAATG
>JBAXGL010000430.1:0-1720 GCA_037139375.1 Bacteroidales bacterium
TGGTATTTTATTAAATTTAAATCATATATTTGTAATAAAGTTTAAAAATTAATTGTCAAATAGACGTATGGATAAGCATACAAAATTCATGAAAGAGGCTGTACAACTGGCTTCAGAGAATATTTCAAAAGGAGGTGGCCCTTTCGCTGCCGTTATAGTAAAAGACGAAAAGATAATTTCCAGATCAGGAAATAGTGTTACCCTAACTAACGATCCAACGGCTCATGCCGAAGTAAATGCTATTCGAGAGGCTTGTCGAGTGCTCAATACATTTCATCTTGAAGGATGTTCAATATATGCAAGTTGCGAACCTTGCCCCATGTGCCTTTCTGCCATTTATTGGGCACGCATCGATCGGGTTTTCTTTGCTGCCACTCACGAAGATGCTGCTGATGCTGGTTTTGACGATTCACTGATTTATAATGAAATACCAAAACCGTTTGCAGAACGAAAAATTCAGTTCACCCATTTGTCAAGCTGCGAAACGCTTCACCCATTTATTCTTTGGAAGCAAGAGTCGAATAAAGTGAAATATTAAATTTCGCAAAAAGTCGATTTATATAAGAAAAAATGTCATTCTTTTTGGTGTCATACTGAGATTGATTGCGATAGTTTTTATAACTTTGCGCAGATTTTGCGGAAATGTGTATTTTGCTAGGCTAAGAAGCTGAAAATCACACCTCAAATCGCTATCCTTATTAATCTAATTTATTTTGATTCTAAAAAAATCGTAATAGTATATGACGGTAAAACAGAATGTGAAAGAAATGGAACATGTTGTTATCCGCTTTTCGGGCGATTCTGGTGACGGAATGCAGTTGGTGGGTAATATTTTCTCCAATCTTTCAGCGACACTAGGGAATGAAATCTCGACTTTCCCAGATTATCCTGCAGAAATGCGCGCTCCACAAGGTACATTGAATGGAGTTTCAGGTTTTCAAGTTCAAGTTGGTAAAAATGTATTGACGCCTGGCGACATCGCAGATGTGTTGGTGGCAATGAACCCTGCTGCACTCAAAGCAAACGTCAGATATCTTCAGCCACACTCAATCGTCATCATCGACGAAGACTCTTTTACCGAAAAAGATCTCAAAAAGGCAGATTTCCTGACCGACAATCCATTCGAAGAATTAAAAATCACCAACGTACAGATTGTATCGTGTCCCATTACCTCGCTGGTTAAAAATAGTCTGGTCGATAGTGGATTTGATTCAAAAAGCGTTCTTCGTTCGAAGAATATGTTCGCACTCGGTTTGGTTTGTTGGTTGTTTAACCGCCCACTCGAAAACGCAATTCCTTTCCTCGAAAAGAAATTCTCGAAAAAGCCTGCCATTTTGGAGGCAAATATAAAAGTGTTGAATGACGGATTCAATTTTGGAGCCAACACGCACACTACTATTTCTACCTATCGCATCGAAGCCACCAACGAGCAAGAAAAAGGTATCTACTGCGACGTGAACGGAAATAGCGCAACAGCTTTCGGATTGATCGCAGCATCAGAACGAGCAGGTATACCTCTTTTCCTCGGAAGTTACCCAATCACTCCTGCAACAGACGTACTGCATGAACTGGCAAAACACAAAAATTTAGGAGTAAAAGCTATTCAATGTGAAGATGAGATTGCAGCAATCTGCTCAGCGATTGGTGCAAGTTTTGCAGGTCATTTGGCTGCTACATCTACTTCGGGACCAGGTTTGGCATTGAAAGGTGAAGCAATCGG
>JBAXGL010000431.1:0-1716 GCA_037139375.1 Bacteroidales bacterium
ATACCGCTCATCGAAGCCATTCACAGCGGTTTGCCGGTGATTGGCGCTACGGGTTCGTGCCTCGAAGAAGCGGGCGGACCAGACTCTATCTACGTCAATCCATTCGACGAAAAAGAGCTTGCAACGGCTTTCGACCACATTCTGTCGGACAACGAATTGCAAAGCAGAATGATTGCTTCGGGTAGAGAATATGTGAAGCGGTTCGACGAGCAAACGCAAGCCGCACAAATCAGAAATCTCTACACCGAGATTTTGAAATAACGATTTTGAACAAACCAAACGACTGTGCGTTTATAATTGGACAAAATTGATTCGTAATTTTTAATTCGTAATTCTACAGAAAATGGCACTAAAAGCAGGAGATAAAGCCCCCGAAATGTTGGGTATCAACCAAAATGGTCAAGAGGTAAAAACAAGCGATTACGCTGGTAAAAAACTGGCAATCTACTTCTACCCCAAAGACAGCACACCGGGATGCACCATGCAGGCTTGCAGCTTGCGCGATAACTATGCTGACCTGAAAAAAGCAGGCTACGAAATCTTAGGCGTGAGCATCGACAGCGCAAAATCGCACCTCAACTTCATCGCAAAACAGACCTTGCCGTTCGATTTGATTGCAGACACCGATAAAAAATTGGTAGAGACATTTGGCGTGTGGGTCGAGAAATCAATGTACGGTCGCTCTTACATGGGCACTGCCCGCACAACCTTCATCATCGACGAAAACGGAGTAATCGAGCAAGTAATCGAACCCAAAGAGGTAAAAACCAAAGAACACGCAGATCAACTTCTCAACCGCTAATTTTCGCCGAAGTGAATATTTATAAATTACTGAAATACAACAAACTGATTAAGAATTTCCGCATCAAAAGTGCGGGAATTTTTGTGTTGCACGCTTTGGGCAAACGCTATCTGGCAATCTATTTCGATCCGGTACTAGCATGCAATCTGCGTTGCCAGATGTGCTATTTCAGCGATGAGGAAATTCGCAAAACGATGAAAGGTGTTCTTCCGCAAGAGCATATCGCATTGTTGGGAAATGCTTTTTTTCACCGCGCGATCAAGCTACAAATAGGGTGTGGTGCCGAGCCGTCGCTCTACAAATACAACGTAGAAGTGATTCGGTTGGCCAAGAAAAAAGGTGTTCCCTATATCTCGATGACGAGCAACGGAAATCTGCTCTCGAAAGATGATTTGAAAAGTTTTTTTGCTGCTGGACTTGACGAACTAACGCTTTCGATGCACGGCGTGTATCGCGAAACGTACGAAAAGTTAATGACCAATGCCAATTATGACAAGTTTCACGAGATTCTGACTTCAGTTACAGAACTCAAAAAACAATTCCCTAACGTCAAACTGCGCATCAACTACACCGTCAACAAGGACAACCTGATGGAGCTCTCTGATCTGTTTGTCCTTTATGGGAAATATTCAATTGACATTCTACAGATGCGCCCGATTCAGCAATTAGGTGACACCGAGTATCACAATTTTTCCATTGAACCTATTATTCAGCATTACGAAGAAACCATCGGAAAAGTGTCCGCTATTTGCAAAGAGCGCATGATGATGTGCCTCGCTCCGACCCTGAAATCACTTATAGATCCCAACAATAAGAATCATTTAGTTGTAGAATCCACTTATTGCTACATATCACCCAAATACATATGGCGTGATGATTTTGACTTAATAAACGACACATATGAATTATATAGT
>JBAXGL010000432.1:0-1712 GCA_037139375.1 Bacteroidales bacterium
GCGCTACAACTGTGCCGACTCCTCCGGCTCCAATGATGATAACTTTTCCCATTTTCTTTGTTATGAGTTATTATTCTATTTTGTGGATGCAAAGTAACAAAATTAATGGCTAAGCTACAACACTTTAAACCTCAATCTCAACCGTCCCTCTTCAAAATCCCAATTGAGCATTTTGAACGTTCCGATTTCGGAGGTGTTTTGCACATGCTGTCCGATGCAAGCGCAAGAGTCGTAATCGCCCACACGGATAATGCGGATGGTGTCGCCAACTTGGTCGGGCAACTTGCTGAGGTCAACAATCTTCGCTGCCTCTTCGAGTGAAACAAAGTCGATGGTGACGGGGTAATGCTTCGCAATCTCTTCGTTCACACGGCGTTCTACTTCTTGCATTTGCGATTCGGTAGGAGCTTCCGACAGAAAATAGTCACACTTACTTTTCTTACGCTCTATGTGCGCGTTCATCGAACGTTTGCAACCAAACACGCGAATCATCGTCTGATTCAAAATGTGCTCTGCTGTGTGCATCGGTTCACAGTAATCTTTCTTTGGTTCGTCCATAACACTGTATTATTTATGCAAAAATATGAAGAAAAGCACCTCAATCGCCCAAAACACCGAAATTAATCCGAAAAAAGAATGTCATATAATTGAAATGTCTAACTTTGTCGCAGCTAAACTAAACCTGAAAGCTATGTCGACCTATTCCGAAAACATACGTAAAGTGACCACCCACCGCCTGATTGAGATGAAA
Source organism: Bacteroidales bacterium (assembly GCA_037139375.1). Lineage (GTDB taxonomy): Bacteria > Bacteroidota > Bacteroidia > Bacteroidales > UBA7332 > CAXXIC01. The sequence continues at coordinate 752 of JBAXGL010000432.1, forward strand.
AAACGGGGTGAAAAAATTTCGATGCTTACCGCTTACGACTATTCGATGGCGCGCCTGATAGACGCTGCGGGAATGGACGTGATATTGGTCGGCGACTCGGCTTCGAACGTGATGGCGGGAAACTCCACCACGCTACCTATGACACTTAATCAGATGATTTACCACGGCGCTTCGGTGACGAAAGCCGTCAAACGTGCACACGTGGTGGTCGATTTGCCTTTCGGTTCGTATCAAGGTAATTCGCGCGAAGCCCTCGCATCGGCCATTCGCATTATGAAAGAGACCTACGCTGACTCGATCAAAGTAGAAGGTGGTGCAGAGATTCGCGAATCGGTAGAACGCATTCTTAGTGCCGGAATTCCGGTGATGGGGCACCTCGGTTTGATGCCGCAATCTATCAACAAATACGGAACATACACCGTTCGTGCAAAAGAGGAACACGAAGCGAACAAACTGATGGAAGATGCACTTTTGCTGCAAGAGATTGGTTGTTTTGCGATTGTGCTAGAGAAGATTCCTGCAGAACTTGCCGAACGTGTAGCTCAAAAACTAACGATTCCAATTATCGGTATCGGTGCTGGTGGTGGTGTAGATGGTCAAGTGCTCGTGATGCACGATATGTTGGGTTTCGACCGTCATTTCTCCCCACGTTTTCTACGTAGATATGCCAATCTGTCGGATATCATCACAGATGCCGTTCAGCACTACATTAAAGATGTAAAATCGCGCGATTTCCCCAACGAGAAGGAGCAATATTGAGTTTAAATTCCGCATAGAATTGAACTTCACATACTCATATTAAAAGCCACTGAACCTAAATTCGGTGGCTTTTATTTGTTAATAATCAAAATGAAACGGTTCGAGATAAAGCAAAATTTTGTACATTTGCGCTCCAAATCGACTAATGGATAATAGATTATGTTTGAAAATTTAAACGAACGGCTCGAAAGGTCATTTAAAA
>JBAXGL010000433.1:0-1710 GCA_037139375.1 Bacteroidales bacterium
CCGTGAGCGTGTTTATTTTTGCATCGTCAACCATCGATATCAACTTCTGAATGTAGATATCTTTGCCATCATCCAATTTTGGGCAAGCAATTGCCAATCGTTTACCTTTCAGATGCTTACTGTGGAAATCACCCACCGAGAATGCAGTGCAATCAGCGGCTAACAGCACATCAGCGTCTTTCAGAAAAGGTACCTGTGGATTTAGTAGGTGAAGTTGCACCGGCCATTGTTGCAGTTCGGAGGCAGCCGGAGCAGCATATTGAAACGCCTCAATCTTCGGTGCAGGTTTTCCGAAGAATTTAGCTTCAGACCCAGGACAAGCACATCCTTTACCATCAGCTTTTGGTACATCAGATTCGTCGCGCAAACTATCAAGAGAAATATCAAGGTTATTGTCGAGAATATACTTGATTCCTTCTTCCAGAAACTCTTTTTGGTCGTGATCTTTCAGGTGTTTGAGGTGTGCCAATACCACTTTTTCGCCTTTGGGAGAAATGCGTTTCATCACAGCCGTTTCGTCATAAGGTTCAGCTTCGCGCTCTTCAAGTGTAATGGCTCCTACCGGACATTCGCCGATGCAAGCACCCAGACCATCGCAATAGAGGTCGCTTACCATCACTGCTTTATCATTAATCAGTTGCAATGCACCTTCGTGACAACCTTCAACACACTTGCCACAACCGTTGCAAAGTTCTTCGTCTATTTTTATTATCGTTCGTTTCATAGTTGTTTAGTTGATTTATAGTGCAAAAATAGCACTATCAGATGGAATGGGTTGTAACGAATGTTACAAACGAAACTTTTTGTCTACTTTTGTTGTTCATGTAGCAAATCCTTAAAGCCGAAATGTACGAAATAATCCAAAAAAATCCACTATTCCGAGGCATAAGTAGTTCAGATATTGAGTTATTGTTCAATGGCGGAATTTACCAAATCAAAAAATTTCAGCCCAAAGACATTGTCGCGATACAAGGTGAACCGTGCAATCATCTGATGATAATGTTAAGCGGAACCGTCCAAGGACAAATGGTTGATTCTTCGGGTCGACTAATTGTAATTGAAGAAATTTCAGCACCGTTTGCGATTGCTGTAGCATTTATTTATGCCGAAAAAAATGATTTGCCCGTTTCGGTTGTTGCACTTCGTGATTCCGAAATACTCTTTATGCGCCGCGACTATTTCACAGACATCCTACAACAAAATAAAACAGTCTTGCTCAATTACCTTACCGTTATCTCTAATCGCAGCAAATTCCTTTCCGATAAAATTCATTTTCTGACTTTTAGAACCATAAAAAGCAAGATTGCTGATTTTCTGCTAAAGCAATCGAAACAAATTGGTTCAAAAGTAATTTTTTTGGAAGAAACACAGCAAGAATTGGCAGACATCTATGGTGTGGCTCGTCCTTCGTTGGCTCGTACATTTAAGGAGATGGAAGACGAAGGATTGATTAACATTGAACGTAAGAAAATCACACTTCTCGACGAAATAAAATTGAAACGACTCGCTCTGTAATCAGAATCTGTCACTTTTTCTGCCAAAAACTCCATTTGCGTCACTCAAAATCCATCATTTTTGGCAGATTTATGTCAAAATTGGCAGAGAATAAACTTTGGCACACTTTTCGCTTACAAATATAACGAATGCCTACGGGCGTTAACAACTTAAATTATTAACTAATAAAATAAACGTGTTATGAGCATTAAACCA
>JBAXGL010000434.1:0-1703 GCA_037139375.1 Bacteroidales bacterium
CCCTGTTTTCCTCGGTTTTTTTGGGCTTAAAAATTTCATATTGAAAGACAGTTAGTTACGTTCATGTTTTTGTAATTTTGGGTGTCCCGATTTTCACCTAAAATGTTTATACGCCAGAAAAACAACAAAAGCGGCACTGTCAGCATCCAAATTATCGACAAAAGCAGAGGTAGGTATAGAGTTGCTAAGACTATTGGAAGTAGCATGGATCCATTGGAGTTGGACCGTCTAAATGTCCAAGCCAAGTCTGAGTTGTCACGTTTGACCCCGCAGCTCGATATCAACTTCAACATCGACAAGGAGAAAGAATTATTTGATCTGTTCTTTAAAGGGATCGACAAAATCAGCCTGGTCGGTCCGGAGTTAGTGCTTGGAAAACTTTTTGACGAAATTGGCTTTAACGGCATCAAAGATGAGCTTTTCAGGCATTTGGTCATCACCCGTTTGTGTTTTCCTGTCAGCAAGCTTAAAACGACTGATTATCTGTTTAAATACAAGGGAATCAGCATAGATGTTGAACGAATCTATCGGTACCTGGATAAGCTCCACGACAAGCAAAAGGAAAGAATCCAGGAGATAAGCTACTCACATACCTTAAAGATTCTGCAGGGAGTCATCAGCGTTGTATTTTACGATGTCACCACCCTTTATTTTGAAATTGAGGATCCGGATGATCTGAGGATTGCCGGTTTTTCGAAAGATGGTAAAAATCAGAATCCTCAAATTTTATTAGGTCTCCTGGTCAGCATCGATGGATATCCCCTGGCTTATGAGATATTCGAAGGCAATAAGTATGAGGGCCACACCATGCTTCCGGTCATTGAAGCTTTCAAAACGAAGTACCAGTTAAAGGATCTTGTGGTGGTTGCTGATGCCGGACTGCTGTCTGATGATAATATTATTGAGCTAAAGTCAAATAATTACGAGTACATCCTTGGTGCGAGGCCGAAAAATGAAAAACGTTCGCTTCAATCTCAAATATTGGCCCTGAAATTAGAAAACGGCCAGTGTGCAGAGATAGAAATTGATGCCGAAACAAGGTTGATTATAAGTTTTTCCCAGGCAAGAGCAAAGAAAGATAAATCGAATCGACAAAGAGGGCTGACAAAGCTAGAACGTGCAATCAAAACGGGCAGGCTTTCCAAGAAAAATATCAACAATAGAGGCTACAACAAATACCTGAAATTAGACGGTAAAGTTAATGTCAGTATTGATTACGAAAAATTTAACGACGATAGCAAATGGGATGGTCTAAAAGGATATCAAACCAACACAAAACTCAATAAGGATCAAGTTATTGAACAATATGGAAAGCTATCATTAATAGAATTTGCCTTTCGGGTCTCCAAATCCGATTTGCGAATCAGACCTATTTTTCACAGACTTAGAAATCGTATAGAGGCACATATTTGTATAGCCTTTTGTGCCTATAAAATCTACAAAGAATTAGAAAGACAATTGAAGTTGGCAAATGCAAAATGGTCGCCAGAAAAAGCTATCGATATTGCCAAAACAATTTTCGAGATTACTATCATTATGCCTTTTTCTAAAAATATAGAGTCCCGATTGCATCTGCCAAATGAAGAGCAGATAAAACTTCTGGAATTATTTAGAAAATAATCCTGGCGCACGACAAAACTTACCCGTACGAGACGCATAAATGAAAAATTTATTTGATTCAGCCTTCATCTAGACGATTCTCG
>JBAXGL010000435.1:0-1689 GCA_037139375.1 Bacteroidales bacterium
AAATATTTAGAAAAAAGTATATGGAAAATATAATAAAAAACTTAAATGAAAATTTAATCTCTCAAACTGATTTTGTAATTAAGACATTATCAAACAGTTAAATTATCCTACAAATGAAAATTATTTTATCCAGTCTTCTATTTTTCTACTTGATAGTACATACTGTTTCTGTTTTATCTATAAATCATTTTTACACAATGAAATCAAAATTGTATGATCCTTGTGGTATTGAATTTAACATGAAAGGCGTGAATTATGCACCATATAATTGGGGATATGCTGGAAATGAGCTACTGCTGAATGAAATAGCACAAACGGGTGCAAATACGGTTAGACTTTCATGGTATGCAAACAATCCAGACGCCAAGACACACAGTGTTTATACAGCTTTTAAATTGGCTGCAGTTCTGGACAAATGTACCCTTGAAGGAATGTTACCTGTAATTGAACTTCATGATCAAACTTGTCAGAATAACCCTCAAGCATTGATTTCATTGACCGATTTCTATTTACAGTCTGATGTGAAAAATGTATTAATGGCTCGTCAGGACAAACTAATAATCAATATTGCCAATGAGTCACTATTCGTGTTATGGGCAGGTAACGTGAGCAGTGCTCAAAACACGTTCAAAATTACCTACAATTCGATTATTACAAAGCTCAGAGATGCAGGTTATACCTGTCCGTTAATGATTGATTCACCGGATTGTGGTACGAATAGTGATGCTCTTGCAGCTGTTGGTCAGGAAATTATCAATGCAGACCCGCAACATAATATTATTTTCAGTATTCATACCTACTGGTACTCATTTGCAAACAATAACCCAACCACTATGCTGCAAAAGCTACAGGTCGTTGTTAATTCAGGTATTCCCTTTGTGTTAGGTGAAGTGGCAAATCAGCAAGATGATGCACAAGTATGTCAATATACATTACCTTATCAGCAAATGCTTGTCGGTTGTCAATCATTGGGCATAAATTGGTTGGCATGGTCGTGGTGCAATGATGTTTGTCCCAACAGGCAGCTGACAAGTACAGGACGATTTATCAATCTCACAACTTATGGAAATGATCTGGTAAATAATAGTATATACGGTCTGAAAGTCAATGCCATTAAATCAACTTATCTTTCAACGAATACTTGTAATACATCTTCAGGGATTCAATCACTATCGGCAAGCAATTGTTTTGATGTCACGATTTTAAATGAAATCAACTGTTGGAAAATTAAATCGTCTCACTCAACTCCTATACAAATAAAATTATATAGTATAATTGGTCAACTGCTGGACTACAAGATAATTAAGCCAAATGAATCTAAATCTATTCTAAAATCAACTGAAAAAGGCGAATACATTCTCAAAATAACAGACAATGAGAATAAATCCGTAGTAATCAAAATAGTCAATAATAATTGATTTTTTAGAAATATTTTTTTTAATATTTGAAAATTAATACAGAAAAAAACGCATAAAAATATATTAACAAAAAGATTGTGGCTTCAAGTCACTAATTTATTTACCAATCAAATTTATGAAACGAGCATTTAAACAGGCGTTTAAACCAAAAGACCATGTTCATTGCGAACCAACGGTCAACGACCAAAGGGAGTTAATTCCATGCGACAAAAAACTAAAAATAAGAATGAACGCATGAAATACCTACTTGCATTTTCAAATCGGACGAGGA
>JBAXGL010000436.1:0-1686 GCA_037139375.1 Bacteroidales bacterium
AATCAACCGCTTTTGAAGCCTAATTCATTAGGACTCTTTGCGGATAAGCATTTTATTTTTAATTACGTCAAGCGCAGTTTTCTTTTCACAAACAACCAAACATTTTAGATTATTCGCTAAAGCGTTTGTAATTAATGCAGTTAGAGATTGGCTTTTACCAGTACCGGGAGGTCCTTGTATAATTTTTTTAGGTTCTTCTGTTAACGTAGATAGTATTGATTGTTGGCTTGGGTCTGTTTCTACTGCACTATGAACAGTACCATTGAAATTCTCAACAACTAATTTATCAAAATCAAAATTATCAAACCCATCAATCAGCTTATCAATGTCGCTTATAATACTCTCTTTTTGTGCACGAAATAAACCAAAAACACCACCAAAATAAATCCATGGCATATTACTGGATATTGATTCTAAATCTTTGGGTTCAGGTATATTTTTAGTTGGTTCATTCAATTTTGAATATAGGTTGCTCTTTATATCATCATTCGTGAACGCATTCAAAGAATGTAGCACTTTGTAACATTCATCTATTAGTTCATCTTTATCAATAATTGCATCTTCGAGAAGTTCTTCATTTATCTGAGGAATCAAAATATTTTCGTCTGTCTTAAGAAATGAGAGTAAGACTTCATTCAACCCAACAGAATGAATTTCTTCATCAACAATTTTTCCAGATTCATTCTTGGTCTTATTTCTTAGAATTGACCAAGTATTAATTTTGTTATTCGCTTTTATAATTTCTAATTGCCAAATGAACAGGGGTGCTTTAATTATTTTCTTAGGGTCTTGTTTTGATGGCTTTATCAATATAGGATAACCAAAGCTAAAAGTCTTGATACCATGCTCTTTATAATTATCTTCATTTTCAATGGTTAAAGAATTTAATCTTTTGGATAAAAGCCCTAGCTTCTTTTGGTCATCTGATTTGATTGTATTAAAATCTATTTTATCAAATGAAATATTGAATTCAAAGCAAGATTTAGTGAATAAAAAATCTAGAAATTTATCTGACAGTCCTTTTTCAATATTATTCAAATTTCCTAAATCCATTCTTGTTGCAAAGCGTCCTGGCAATGCATTTAAATGAATCGAGCGAATACTACCTCCTTTTAGCTTATCCCGTAGTGCTTTTAAAAAGACTAAATCTGTTGTCATTTGATTGATATTTGATAGAAATACAAAAGTATGTTTATTTCTTGAATCTACAGAACTCTAAAACCATTTTATTCAATTTCAAATTCATTTATTGCATTAATAAATCCAATCAATAAAATTGTTTATAAAACATATTAAAAAAACAACTCATCCATCTGATGGGTTGCTTTTAGTTATGTTAAACAAGAATTATCTGGGCAAATTGCTTATCTATGTGCCCTTTTTGCCTATGTCTATGCCTTGACTATTTTTTTATGCAATTCTGCTTCTATGAGTACCCATTTATTATTTCTTTGAAGTTGAAATCGCCGCTTTCTGCTAAGTAAATTATAGGCACAGGTTATAAACCGCGCCAAAAGGTGAAAACATCTTCAACCTACATTAATACAATCTGACTTTACCCTCGCTTTTCAGAAACAATTTCTCTTGAAATGGTGTTAGTATACTATCGTTTCACATCATTCAAAAAAAAGCAATCCATCATTTAATCAAATCAAATGGAAAATACTGCATTGATTACAGGCGCAT
>JBAXGL010000437.1:0-1676 GCA_037139375.1 Bacteroidales bacterium
GCCACATCGATGTAGATGGTGGCGGCGTGATTGATTACATCGGCTCTATCGGGTTTCATCTTGAAGTTATCTATCAACTCTTCCACAGTGTGTTTGCTCAATTCTTCGTGTATACGAAGCAGCTCTTTGAGTGGTAAGTTTCTGTTTTTTTCACCCACTGCAAGCATGTGTAGTTTATTGATATTTCCACCTGATCCAATCATTTCACTGATTGTGAATTTCTGGGATAGTTCGGACAGTTCATTCAGCAGTCGATTGTATTCGGTCTCTGCGACTTTTTGATTCAACATCCGAACGGTTCCTACGTTGTACGATTTCGATTGTGTGAGATTACCATTCACAATCAAACTGATTTCGGTGCTACCACCGCCTACGTCAACATAGATGTAGTTTTTCTTTTTGTTGAGTAAATCGGCAAAGTGACATTCGTAGATGATAGCGGCCTCTTCTTGACCCGAAATTACATCAATTTTAATATCCGTTTCTTTCTTCAACTCTTTAATCACCTCTTTGGCATTCGAGGCGTCGCGCATGGCAGAGGTGGCACAAGCGCGGTATTCAGAAACATCATACACTTTCATCAGGTGTTTGAATGACTTCATCAAACGAACCATCTTCTTCAACTTCAACTCGCTGATTGCACCAGTCGTAAAAGTGTCTTGACCTAAACGGATAGGCACGCGCACCAGCAGTAGTTTGCGGTAAGACGACTCTGCAAAGTCGGATGTCACCTCTTTTATCATCAGGCGAACGGCGTTGGAGCCAATATCTATGGCGGCGATATGTATATTTTCCATCTTGTATATTTACAATCCTAATTATTTACCAGTTAACTATTTACAATTTACAATTATTCGACGTAACGATAGCGTTGGCATGCTTCCTAGGGTGTTGCCGTGGGCTAATGATATGTCAGGCTTTCAGTCTTGTTTACTCAGTTACTCGTCAACCCGTTTACTCGTCATCTCCCTTTGTTGCTCATATTGATTTTTATAATACTGATAAAGCTGTGTTTGTGAACCAAAAGGTGTTTGTTCTTCGGTTTGTTTAATCAAATTATGACCTGAGCCATCTACTACACGGGCTTTGGTGTTGTCTTTGAGACCAAATTCAATGACTCGTTTGAGTTGCGATTGGAAATCAGGATCATAGACTGGTGTATAGACTTCTATTCGACCATCGAGGTTGCGCTGCATCCAATCGGCAGAACCGATAAAGTAGCGTTCGTTACCTCCATTTGCGAAAATCATGATTCTTGAATGTTCCAAATAGCGGTCGATAATGCCATACACTTCGATATTCTCACTTAATTTAGGAATACCTGTCACGATTGAGCAATTGCCACGCACTAGTAGTTTGATCTCCACTCCAGCTTTGGCTGCCAAATAGAGTTTTTCGATAATGCCTTCGTCCACAATGTGGTTGATTTTGACATATATATAGGCAGGTTTTCCCTTTTTTGCGTTCTCTGTTTCGGTGCGAATCAGTTCGTAGAGTTTCTTCCTCACCGACATAGGTGATACAATCAATTCCGAAAAACGAGGATTAAGATATGGGTGTTCCAAAAAGTTGAACACTTGTTCTATTTCGTCTACAATCTTTTTGTAGGCTGTCATCAGAGTAAAGTCGGTGTAAACGGTAGCTGTTCCTTCGTGGAAGTTACCTGTTCCGATGCA
>JBAXGL010000438.1:0-1650 GCA_037139375.1 Bacteroidales bacterium
TACTTTCGCCCGTGTGAATTCCGAGCGGGTCGAAGTTTTCCATGTTACAAACCGTGATACAGTTGTCGTAACGGTCGCGAACTACCTCATATTCAATCTCTTTCCAGCCTTTCAGCGATTTTTCTACCAATACCTGATTAGAATAAGCAAAAGCTCTTTCGACCAATGTTTCTAGTTCAGCATCGTTATCACAGAAACCTGAACCAAGTCCACCTAGTGCATACGCAGCGCGCACAATCACGGGATAACCGAGTTCGTTTGCCGCGCGTTTTGCATTTTCGAGGTCATTTACTGCTTCACTCTTAATGTATTTTACGTCGATTTCCGCTAATTTACTGTTGAAAATCTCGCGGTCTTCTGTATCGATAATCGACTGAACTGGCGTTCCAAGAACTCGTACACCATATTTTTCAAAAATCTTATCTCTATAAAGTGCCACACCGCAGTTTAATGCAGTCTGTCCACCGAACGAAAGGAATACACCATCAGGGCGCTCTTTCTCAATCACTCGTTCTACAAAATCAGGAGTCACAGGCAAGAAGTAAACTTTGTCTGCAATGCCTTCTGATGTTTGTACGGTCGCGATGTTTGGGTTGATAAGCACGGTTTCGATTCCCTCTTCTTTTAGCGCTTTCAATGCTTGAGAGCCAGAGTAGTCGAACTCGCCCGCTTCACCGATTTTCAATGCACCCGAACCAAGAACAAGCACTTTTTTGATTTCGCCTTTTTCTACGCCTTTATACTCTTGTTTGCACACCAATCGAGCATCCATTTCTTCTTCAATCATCGTCACGATTGGCTTTTGGAAGCCATCCATTGTTTTGATGAAAACATCGAAAAGGAATTCGGTATCGGTTGGTCCAGAAGCCGCTTCGGGGTGGAATTGTGCCGAGAACCAAGGATTCGTTTTGTGACGAATACCTTCGTTGGTGTCGTCGTTCATGTTTACGAACAGCGGCTCCCAATCGGCACTCAGTGTATTATTATCAACGGCAAAACCGTGATTTTGAGAGGTGATAAATGCGCGTTGTGTACCAGCCAATTGCACAGGTTGGTTATGGCTACGGTGACCGTATTTCAGTTTGTAGGTCTTGGCTCCACCCGCTTTCGAGAGGAGTTGGTTACCCATGCAAATTCCGAAAATCGGTTTGCCCGTTTCCATAAATTTGCGGATATTCTGCACTGTCGCTTCGCAATAGTCAGGATTTCCGGGTCCGTTTGAAATGAAAAGACCGTCGAATTCTAATTGGCTAAAATCATAATCCCATGGCACGCGAATCACAGTGGTGTCGCGTTTTTGGAGGCAACGGATGATATTTTGCTTTACGCCGCAATCGACCAAAACTACTTTTTTGCTGCCGTTTCCGTAGGTGATTACCTCTGTGCAGCTTACTTTCGCAATTTGATTTTCGTCGTCAGGATTATGAAATTCAATTTCGTTCTCGTCTTCGAAAACAATTTTGCCCAACATAACACCCTTTTCGCGGATAGTTTTGGTGAGCTCGCGGGTGTCGATGCCGTAGATTCCCGGAATTTCGTTTTCGATCAACCATTCGCTCAGGCTTTTCGAAGCATTCCAGTGGCTGTATTCGTTCGAATAATCAGATATAATAAATCCGCTTACCTGAATTTTTTCTGATTCAAAGAAAG
>JBAXGL010000439.1:0-1609 GCA_037139375.1 Bacteroidales bacterium
TTCTACTTTGACAGATTAAAACGATAATACTATTTCTGTTTATATTGTAATAAAAACAATGTAATTTGGTTGAAATATATTTTGATATGTCACTTATATTTAGTATTTTAGCAGTGTAAATAAAGAGAAATAAATGATAGATTCTAAAAACAAATATATGTTAAATTCATTTTTTTGGGTTATAAGAGAAACAAGCTTACCGCCCGATTGACAATTTAACAGAGGTATTAAAAAGTAAAAAATATGGAGAAACACTGACTGGGCTGGGAAGCCGGTTAGGCTTGCATTTGTCTGGATATCAGCACATATTTAAAAATAAAACAAAACGTTTTTTTGTAAAGGCAGAGATTTATGCCCAGGGGTTATTATTAAGTGAAAGCAGGAATATTGAAAAGCTCAGTGAAACGATGGATTCAAACTATTACCAGATGCAACATTTCATAACAGAATCTACCTGGAGTGGTAGAGAGCTAATAGATCAAGTTGCAAAAGAAGTGAATTCAATGCTTCCTAAAGGCAAGCTTACCGGACTGATAATTGACGAAAGTGGTTGGGTTAAAAAAGGTCATAAAAGTGTGGGAGTAGGTCATCAGTATTGCGGGAATGTGGGCAAACTTAGCAATTCTCAAGTAGCTGTGTTTGCAGCATTAAACAACGGTGACTTTAGTTCAATGGTTGATGCTCGCTTATTTTTGCCCGAAGATTGGTGTGCCGATTCAAAAAGATGCGATGAGGCAGGAATACCAGCAACCGAAAGAAATTTTAAAACCAAACTCGAAATTGCATCTGAGATTATTGAACATCAATCAAATCAAATCGATTTTGACTTTGTGAGTGCAGATGGATATTATGGCAACGATGCAGATTTTGCAAGAAAAATAGATAATCTTGGCTATTTGTATATGCTTGACATTCATGCCAATCAATCGATTTATGTTGAGCCGACGGAACTTGAGATTCCCCAGCGTACATCAGCCAAAGGACCAACACCCAAGAGATTGAAGGCAACAAAGCCAAGCATGTCTGTAACTGACTACATGGGTGAACTCACTGATAAACAATGGCAGAAATTGACGGTGCGCAATACAACAAAAGGCAAATTAACGGGGTATTATCATTTTGCGAAAGTTTATATCTGGAACAAAACAATAGACCGAATCGAACAGAGACTACTAGTTATAAGAAAGACCTTAACCTCTGATAATGAGTTAGAGATAAAGTTCTCGTTTACCAATGCAAATATGGAGCAATATACCCCAGAGGTGATTGCATACATGCAAGCGCAACGGTTTTTTGTTGAACATTGTATCAAAGAATCCAAACAGATTTTGGGCATTGACCAATTTCAAACACGTAAATGGAGTGCATGGTTGCATCAGGTGGCTTTAAATTTTATGGTTTCGTCGTTCATTCTAAAAGAAAAACTTCGAAATAATGAAGATTTACCTTTGCTCAGTGCAAGGGATATAAAAGAACTGATCATCTTTCAATTACACAAACAAATGTCTGATGATCAAATGTATGAGAAAATTATTAACCGACACATTAGGCGGCAAAAAGATATTAATAATGCATATCTGAGGCAAAATCCTAATCTGTCAAAGTAGAA
>JBAXGL010000440.1:0-1582 GCA_037139375.1 Bacteroidales bacterium
CCATTGCAGGCATGTTCGTGGATAGAATTTAAGCATGTTCGTTCCAGCATACCGAGTAGTCCTCTGATGGTATCCCCAGGTTTTCCGGAGACTATGTGATCCGTAGTACAATCTCCCAAGTGGTAAAATTAATGCTTGAAGCAATGAAACCCGAATCCCAAACAAAGGGAGACGGGTTTCATATCGTCACATATGGTACTTGTCACGCGAGGAACATACCCCGAACTTTATATCCCTCCATAAGGTCCAATGGGGGTGTAAATCAATCCTGTTGGTAAATCAAGCCGCTAATAATTTTTCAGTCCGATCATTCCAAAAGTCATCCCACCAATCGTCAGCTCTTAATATTCGCAGAGCAAGCATAGGGTCAATTGAATCCTTGTGCCAGCTTGCACCAGGAATTTTTAACCGCTTCTGAGGAATAGATTTATGGGCACTTTCTATCTCACCAGAACCAATTGGATAGCCTTTCTCTTTAAATTCATTGTAGTTCAATGCGTCATTGAATCGCTCAATGTATCCCAATAATCTCTTTAAACGTTGGTTGGGTTTTTTATCATACTCGTCCTGGAGTTCTTGCATCGTTTTTTTGACTTCACCGTTTGAAATAGCTTTAATGCGAGGGTTTACCCACTTCGGTCGATCATCTTTACATATTCCCATTTCTTCTGCTGTTTCATAAAAATGATCTTTCAGATGTGACTTATCTAATACAAATTGCATATTGGAAAATTGCCTTTTCAGTTCTTCACTAAGACCATTTCCCCCATCAGCTACTCCAACAACATGGGTCGTTTGGGTCATTCCGATTAGTACAGCAGCGTTATGTAACTGGTTGATAACTACTGGATATGAATCCATCTTACCAACAAAAATTTTTTGGCCTGTATCAGGATCAATTGGCCTCACAAAACCTAAGCGAACATCGCGCCAACTAATGATCTTTTCTTTTTTAGGATTATCATAAACAGGGGTTCTTTCTTTCGAACCCTCAATTACATTTTGTTGAACTGTTCGAATCTCACAGCCATCTAACTCAACCAACATTGTTTTTATGGATGGCTTTTCTTGCTCCTTCTCTGAGTCAAAACTGGATAGTTTCTTTTCCATATATTCCATTGCTTGTGTGGCTGTTTTTTTAGTTGATCGATCTACAGCACTCGATCCAATATCATAATGGTAGTGTTCTTTGAATCTTTTATTAGCCCTTCCAAATGAATCCTCAATACCAAAATCGCTTAAAGCACGGTTTACAGCTTCACTGCGTCCATTCGATGAGATTTTCATCTCATCGAATAGTGGTTTTGAGCAAATTCCTTCTGCCCACAAATATGGAGAGTCAATTTCCAGCTTTCCAAAAATCGTATTATAATCAATACTTGGATTTCGATGAATTGCAAGTCCATCTTTTTCTTTTATTTTTTGGACCAGTTCATCGAGTGTACTTTCTAAAATATTTTTGGTCGTTTGCAGCCCAATATCCCTTACAATCTCAAGGATATCAGAATCTATTAATATTGACCTCGCCGGTAAATTATTTTCGGTCGAAATAAATTTTTCAGATAGTTTTTTACTAACTTCA
>JBAXGL010000441.1:0-1560 GCA_037139375.1 Bacteroidales bacterium
GACGCCCTTCGTGAATCCAACATAATGCTAAGAACAGTGCGATAAACTTGAATTGAGAAGCGTGATCGCAGACCAGTGCTTTTATGCAATCTTCTTGATGATAACCGGCGATATAGGCCGCATCCTGAATGAGCTTCTGATAGGATTTCAGTTTATCTTTGTCTGGAAATAGCTTTTGAATTACGCTATCAAATTCTTGTTGATTATAGCCTTGAGGTGACGACAAACACGCTACGGCGGAAATCCTCTTTTCGGGAAGTTTCCAGAATGTGAGCAATTCAATGGTTTCATCATTAATAATGTATTGGCGCTCTTTATCCATCCGTAAAATATCAAGAAGTGTCATTCGATCTTTTTTCGGTTTAGTAAAATAAGCGCTGAACCGATCATTACAAAAAACGTGAGTGTGTTGATTCATTCCATTGACGCGAGCCAGTGTGTCGTCGGTTTGAAGAAACGTTCTGCTATGCGTCCCCACCTGAAAAATTGCCGATTTCTCGGCATGGAATGGTTCTAACTTTTTAGTCAACATTCGTGAGATGGTTGCCGTAGAAATATCAAGACCGCTCACATTCAAAAATCGGTGAATGATTGATTCTGTTGACTTGAATTCATGTTTCATGGTGACAACCCACGCTTGAACTGATGGACTAAATTCGCGAGAATATCCATATGGAAGCGGTGCAATATAGGTTTTTTTGTTGCTGGGCGAATAATACTTCTCGCGCACATGTTCAACATACTCAATCCGAAAGATTATTTCTGGGATAAGGTTTCGTTCATAGCCTTTGAAAACAATGTCATCCGGCAAACCACGCTTATCGAGTTGACATAGATGGGTTCGGCTTGCTTTCCTAGCTTTCTTTCGCTTTTTCTGACGCTCGCCTTTTTTATCTTGTCCCAATTGCGCATTTCTTCGTTCGTGTTCAGATGAAATATCGCCCTGCACGGGCTTCGTGTTTGGACGGATGGTGGGCTTTCCCTGCTCACCCTTTAATCGGTTGATCTCATCCCTAAGCGCTTGGTTCGTTTGTTTGAATAGGTGAACGTCCTGATAGAGGGTTTCGATGATAGTAAAGAGACGGCCTATCATCAATTTGGCTTCATCCAAATCGCTAATTTTGTCCAGATTAAATTTGGATAATTCCTTTGCTAAGTCCATACTCTATTATACCAAATGGGCATAAAAAAACAGGCCTCGCATTGGCTCGTCACTGCATTTTCGTTCCAGCACAGCACCGAAACTACGTATCAAACTATTAAACTGATTTTAGGCCATTACCATGCCTGAAAGGCTATGTCCTGACTGGCTTTCAGAAAAATATTTGCAATTGGCTCTTGACAGGGGTGTTTTATGGCTCCGCCACGAGCTATGTAGCGGATACGATAAAAGATCCTCGAGTGGATCGGACTAAGCGACACAAACTAATCGATATTCTGTTCATTGCGATTTGTTCCATCATTTGTGGTGGCGAAGGCTGGGAACATATGCAAACCTTTGGAGCTGCCAGAAAAGATTGGCTTAACTTATTTTTGGAGCTGCCGAATGGCATTACTGGA
>JBAXGL010000442.1:0-1556 GCA_037139375.1 Bacteroidales bacterium
ACCCATTTTTGGACTTTTGGCCGCTACAAGGAGAAACAACGACACGTTGCTCAGGTCATCACAGCCGTTGGAGGATGGGAAACACCTGCTTTGGTGGGCCTTTGCGAAGTCGAAAACGATTCAGTTATTTACGCACTGACGCATTTCTCTCCACTGCGTGAACTTAATTATCGCTTTGTTGTCACCAATTCGCCCGACCGAAGAGGTATCAATGTGGCGTTGCTTTATCAGCGCGATCAGTTCAAATTGCTCTCATCAGTTTCGCACCGAATCCATCTCGATCGTCCAACTCGCGACATACTGCACGTCACCGGCAAGGTGAGTAATGGCGATACACTCGATGTTTTCGTTTGTCATTTCCCCTCACGCTTAGGCGGCGAAAATGAGACAGAAGAGTTGCGAAACACAGTTGCTCTTGAACTCAGAAAACAAGCTGATTCGGTTCAATCTATCCGCCGAAATCCTTCCATTGTCATTATGGGTGACTTTAACGATTACCCTACGAACGAAAGTTTGCTACAGGTGGTCGGTGCGAAATCTCATACTGATACTTCTGCGCGATACGTTAATCTGATGCTCCCTTTGGTGGAGAAAACATATGCTGGCAGCCATAAATTCGAGGCTGAATGGGGAATTCTTGATCAAATTATAGTCAATCGAAATCTGCTTTCGTCATCTCGAAGCCGTGTAAAAAAACCAGAGGGAAATATCTTTAATGCCGATTTTCTGCTCGAAGATGATAACAAATATGGTGGAAAACGTCCGCATCGCACCTACGATGGCTTCAAATACGCAGGCGGCTATAGCGATCATTTGCCTGTGTGGGCGGATTTGGAGATACTAACCGCAGAGAGCACAAAGTCCTCGCTAAGTTCGCAAAGCAAATGATAAATTGCAATGTGAACGCATTTCTCTAATTAAATCAATACTCCTTCTTTTTCTTTGCGTTTAATTAAATCTCACAGAAAACACTTTTTTTTGTACCTTTGTCGTCCAATTTAGAAATCAAAAAATCAACCGCATAGAATGGAATTAGCAAGCAAATACAATCCCGCCGAAGTAGAGGGAAAATGGTATAAATATTGGATGGACAACAATCTGTTTGCCTCCAAACCCGACGGACGCGAACCTTATTGCATCGTCATCCCACCGCCGAATGTGACGGGTGTGCTCCACATGGGTCACATGCTCAACAATACCATTCAAGACATTCTTGTACGTCGTGCCCGCATGTTGGGTAAAAATGCTTGCTGGGTGCCCGGCACTGACCACGCTTCTATTGCTACCGAAGCCAAAGTGGTAAATAAACTCGCAGCCGAAGGAATCAAGAAAACCGATCTTTCGCGCGAAGAATTTCTGAAACACGCATGGCAATGGACCGACAAACACGGCGGCATCATCCTCGAGCAGTTGAAAAAGCTCGGTGCTTCGTGCGACTGGGATCGCACTTGCTTCACGATGGACGAAGTGCGCTCCGAAAGCGTACTGAAAGTCTTTGTCGATTTGTTCGAAAAAGGACTTATCTACCGCGGCGTTCGCATGGTGAATTGGGATCC
>JBAXGL010000443.1:0-1541 GCA_037139375.1 Bacteroidales bacterium
TCTTGAGAATACAGAAAGCGGTCAATCGATTTCGTAATATTAGATAAATAAACCTAATTTATCTATACACGATAAGAGATCGTCTGCACTAAAACGATTGATTGTTGAAAAACGATGTTACCCATTTACGGAAATTACATCACTCAAGGTATCAACCGATTGTGATGCAAATATAAGAAATTTGGTGGATAAAAGGTTATAAAATGTGTTTAAAAAATGTGGAATTTTGACTCTAAATGAGTCATTCTTCCTCTTTTTTTTCTTTTGTGAAAATCGATTTTGTTAGTGTCATGTTTTAATTGCTCTTTAAAATGCCTACTTTTGCAGCATAATCGTATTAAAGATGAAGATATTAGTCACTTATGCCATTCCGCAAGAGAAAGTTGATATTCAGTTCGAAGGTTGTGCTGTCTCGTATTGTCAAACAGGAGTAGGCAAAGTGAATGCACTTTTATCCGTTTTTGAGGCTATCTCTGAGTTCAAACCCGATGTGGTTATGAATGTCGGTACCGCGGGTTCTGTTCGACACGAAGTCGATTCAATTGTTATTTGTTCTCGTTTTGTGGATCGTGATATGGAGAAGTGCAAAGATTTTGGTGTTGATTACGAACATGATTTTCATCAACAAGTAACGTCTATTGGGTTTTTCGCTCATTGGGATGCAAATCATACGTGTAATACTGGCGATTCATTTGTAACTCAAGCCATCGACAATGCTGATGCATTCGATATGGAAAACTTTGCGGTTGCAGCCCTTTGCAAACGAAAATCACTACCCTTTGTTTCGGTGAAATACATTACCGACAAAATAGGGGAGAATTCGGTGAAACATTGGGAAGATAAATTGGATGATGCCAATGCCGGATTGCAGGCGTTTTTCAATAACCTCTAAAACAATTGCGTAAAATCGTTGTTTTAATTCAGAAATCAAAACTCATACATCATAAATGGGAATAGAAAAAGGACTGTTCCAACGATCGGAGCTATTGTTGGGACGAGAAAAAATGAATCGTATTGCGCAACAGCGCGTTATTATATTTGGTATCGGAGGTGTCGGAAGCTGGTGTGCCGAAAGTCTTATCCGCTCAGGCATTCGTCATCTGACGATTGTTGATTCCGATCGAGTTTGCATCACAAACATCAACCGACAATTGTTGGCTACCACCAAAACGGTTGGTCAGGTGAAGACCGAAGCGTTGAAAGCCCGGTTGCTCGAAATAAACCCCAAAGCCGAGATAACTGCTTTGCAGAAAATCTACAACAAAGAGACTCACGACTCTTTCGACCTCAATTCCTACGACTACATCATCGATGCTATCGACAGTTTGGAGAACAAAATACACCTTATCCGAATGGCTACACAGACTGATGCAACCTTCTTTTCGTCGATGGGTGCAGCTTTGAAGATTGACCCTACACGCGTCCGTGTAGCTGAGTTTTGGAAAGTGAACGGCTGTCCACTTGGTTCGGTCATTCGTAAGCGGATTCGCAAAGGCGACCTGCCTGCAAAACCTTTCTTTTGTGTTTACAGCGACGAAGTG
>JBAXGL010000444.1:0-1536 GCA_037139375.1 Bacteroidales bacterium
GCCTTTTCGGCTCTTCCATCGAGGCACGATTTAGAGACGAACGACAGTGCAGCCAGTAGGCTGATAATGACGGCTATTTGTAGCAATATTATTCGATTATTCATTTTTCGGTCATAAATTTGTTAAATTCAATCGAAAATTTGTGATAGCCTTTTTTTGCTAACCTACTTGCCGCCAAAACACCTTTACGAGTGGTTGATTTTGCAAAAGCAGCACCTTTTTTGGCGCTCTTTTTAGCAGATTTCTTCGCTTCTTGGAGAACATAACGTTCTACCACTTTGGCGCATTTACCAGCATAAGCTTTGCTGATTTCTTTAGGCTTAGTCGCCGATTTTCTTGCATTTTTTTGAAGAGCCATAATATTATTTTTTTAACGACATTCTTTTAGCTGCTATTCGTAATTTCGGTTTTGCGGTGATTTTCACCACTTTTTTGTTATTCATAAAAGCCGCCATCTCTTTTATGAGTTTATCCATCAGAGGAGATACGCGTTTGAAATCGGCAATTGTGAGATAAACACCACCATCGTATTTCTTTTTGCTTAGGAACGTGTTTGTAATGCCTTTTTTCGACAGTTGAGCGCGAACCCACTGCTCGAATACCCGTGCAAAAATCTCATTTCTACGGAACCAATATTCATTACTTCCTACTCTCGATCTCCACTCTTTGTAAGATGCGCTTTCGCCTTTTTCGTCGCGGATCACGGCGTTTATCAAATCGTTTGCCAGTTTGCGAAGTTGATCGCCGTTGGCAATTTCGAGATGCTGCATTGTCGTTCTGCCACCCACAAGCGACGTGTATTGAGGATGTTGGTCGATGTGCATACCAAAGAAGTAATCCAATGCGTGACCGTATTCGTGAGCCAATGAGCCGAAACCGTGCTCTTTGGTCAAGTTGATCATAAACGTATTTGGCTCGAAGTGTGCAAGTGCTTTGCTGTGACCTCTCGCGCCAAAGGCAATCCCTATCGTGTTGTCGCAACCTACGTTTTTAGTACCAAGAATAATAGCCAATTCGCGCATACTTTCAGCCGTTGCGGTCAGTCGGTCGTTGCGGTCGTTGTTGTTTACCCAGTTGCCATATTCAAAACCCTTCAGCTTGTATTGAGCAATAATAGCGAACTGATCAATAAATTCGGTTTGCTTGTTTTGCTCGTATGCTGGAGAAGGCTTTACTGTTCTCGAAACCCAATACCGTTCAGCGCGTCCACCTTTTGAAATGGTGTTGTTGCTATCAGATAGTTTATTTTTGATAGTTTTTGCCATCGGTTATTTGCTTATTTTTTTTGAAAACATTAGCCAATAAGTATTGAGCCTGTAACCTTATCGTTTGGGTATAATTTAGCCATTTTTGCTTCGGCTTCTTTTTTGGAAGTAGCTGAAACCCTATCGAAGTTTGATTTTCTGCCATTGAAATAAACTTCATATAGTTTTTTCAACTTTCCTTTTCTTTGAAACTGTTTAGCCGTTTTCGGCTTACGTTCTACCCCCAAAGTGGTTTCTTTGGAACTTAGTCGGGCAATGGGTTGATTGATTT
>JBAXGL010000445.1:0-1534 GCA_037139375.1 Bacteroidales bacterium
ACCAATCAGATTTCGTCGTTCGATGTTGATCCTGCAAATACGGTTTATATGTCAAATGGTGGCGTGTTATTCACGAAGAAACAAGATTCATTGCTGGTCTGTCCGGCCGGGAAAACAGGTAGCTACTCTATCCCCAACACTGTGACAGCCGTTGGAACTTCGGCATTCTACAACTGTACCAATATAACTGGCAGTCTGACGATTCCAGCTTCGGTAAAGAGCATCGGGTCTTATGCGTTTTATGGGTGCAATCAAGTGGCATCGTACGATGTTGAATCTGCAAACACGAAATACTCATCGCTCGACGGTGTGTTGTTCGACAAAGCGCAAGATTCACTCTGGATTTGTCCGGCTGCAAAAAGTGGAAGCTACGTAGTACCAAGCAGCGTAAAACACATTGGCACTTACTCTTTCTACTACTGTACAGCATTGACGGGCAGCATCTCCCTACCTGCATCGCTCAATACGATTGGTGATTACGCCTTTTATGGGTGTAGTAATCTGACGGCTTTCAATGTGGATGCCGCAAACAAATATTACTCTTCTGTTGATGGTGTTTTATTGAATCAGGTTAAAGATTCTCTGTTTATCTGTCCTGCTGGTAAAACGGGTAGTTACACAATTCCAACTACGGTGGTTGCCATCGATTACTCTGCTTTTGATGAGTGCATTGGGTTGACGAGTATCGAATTACCCAGCTCACTAAAATCAATCGGGGCTTCTGCTTTTTATTATTGTACGGGACTAACCGAAATCTATTTGCCAAAAAATGTATCATCCATAGGCAGTGGTGCATTTTATGGGTGTTATAATCTTCAGAAGTTTGGTATTCAAAACCCTACTCCACCAACTATTGACGCATATACTTTTCTATACGTCAATCAATCTACATGCCAACTGTTGGTTCCAATCGGGTCATTGGCAACTTATCAGAGCAAACTGTATTGGAAAAACTTCACCTTGGCTTCCGAAAGTAATTTCTTAGGCATAGCATCGGCTAAGAATGACGGAATACGAGTTTATTCAAACCACCAAAATATCGTAGTTGAAGGTTTGAAAGAGGGTGAACCGATAACTCTTTATACAACCAACGGACAAATTGCATTTTTTGCTAAAGCAGGTTCAAATAGGATGTTGCTCCCTGCGCAAAAAGGCATTCATTATCTAGTAAAAACAAAAAACAATAGCGTGAAAGTAGTATTATAAAAACAATCCTAAATTACAATTCATAACATCTATCCTCAAAAAGATAAAGATTTCAAACAAAAGTAGTTGCATTTTTTTGATAATGTAATTATAATCCATTAGTTTTGCGGTCGAATGCAACGTCTAAAGTGTCTATTACCGTGGAACTAGAAAAAAAACCTACCGAATGCGCCAGTAAAGAAGAAATTCGTGCGCACATCGACCAAATTGACAAAGAAATCATCCAACTTTTCTCTTTGCGCTTCAAATATGTAAGCGAAATCGTGAAATTCAAAACCGATGCCGAAAGCGTGGTCGCTCTTGACCGCAAAAACCAAGTGATAAAGGT
>JBAXGL010000446.1:0-1525 GCA_037139375.1 Bacteroidales bacterium
TACTTAATTATTGTAGCCGAAAAACCAATCTCTCCATCTATTCAGATAAGAATTCGTAGGCCAAATAGAGATTGAAAGTATTCAAAAAAATATTTTATAATCAAAAAAGTCTTCCGAGTTTGGAAGACTTTTTTGTTCCCTTAAATAAGAGTTATCCTAAGAATGCTTTTCTGAGTTCTTCCACAGCTTCGTCGCTGATAGGCTGCATTTTGCCAAGCGGAGCAGCCAAGACAAGCGATTTAGCACTGAATTCAGCCACCTCAAGACGGTCGAAAGTTTGCAACAACGCGCCACCTGTCACCACGAACGAGTCGTTTTGAATCAGTACAGCTGGGCTGTTTACCGAAATAGTATCAGCAACGGTAGTTTTATTCACAAAATGATCACCGAATGCCAATTGCGAAACGTCTTGCAACAAAATCCAACTTTCTGGAATCGTTCTCACGTTGAAGTGAACACGAGAGTTAGCAAATGCCATCACATAAGGCGACTGGGTGATGATGATCGACTTGATGTGCGCATGTTTGTCGTAAATCTGTTGGTGAATCAACAATGCACGACTGTGATTTTTACCCAACTCTTTCAATCCATTGTGGATTTTCACTATATCAGCAGGATTGAGGTTCCAGCGCGATTTGCCAGTAGGCGTAATCAGGATATCGCCGTTGCTCAAACGCACAGAAACCGTTCCGTAAGAACTCAACATAAAACCCTGACGACAAGCACGCTTAACGATGTTGCAAATCAACGCACGTTGCTCGCGTTCTTCCGAACTCATGACGTTAGGCACAAACTCCGGCAGTTGTCCACGCACCTGTCTGTGGAAAGCCTGAATCTGCTCGTCCGTCAAATAGTGTGTACCACCCAAGGCCTCGCTATTGATGATGGTTGCCGAGCACAGCTCAAGTGTTTCGAAGCGTTGGAAAGCATCCAACAAGTCGGTTCCACCCAATACAGTTCCGTGGTTTTCCATAATCACGGCCATATAGCCTTTTTTGAACTCCTCACCGATTTTGTCACCCAACTGGTTGCTACCCGGTAAATCGTAAATAGCATAACCCACTTCGCCGCAAATCTGCTTAGCTTGTGGAATGACGTTGGTATTCGGGATTTGTTTTACGATACTAAACGAAACCAAAGCTGGTGGATGCGCGTGGATAATCGCTTTGATGTCGGGACGCATGTCGTAAATCGCCTTGTGGAACGGATATTCCGACGATGGTTTGTGCAACCCTTCGATGGTTCCGTCTTTCTTTACGCAGATGATGTCTGCCGGACGCAAAGAGCCTTTGTCCACTCCCGAAGGAGTAATCCAGAGGTCTCCGTCTTCGTCGATCATCGAGATGTTACCACCCGAAGTAGTGGTCATTCCTCTATCGTAAATACGACTGATTACTAATGCGACCTGGTCGCGTGGATGCATGTAGTCCACATTCAAAATTTCACTCATCTTTTCAAATTGTTAGTTTGTAAAATCGTTAGTTGTTGTGTGTTTCACAGTACGTGATTATTCGATCTTACTAAT
>JBAXGL010000447.1:0-1523 GCA_037139375.1 Bacteroidales bacterium
CACAACACCAAGATGGAGAAAAATTCATCTATCGACGACCTTACATTAGTGCCCGAAGGACAAACCATACCGGCAAACGAAAACTGGGGAGGCTCACCAGCCGTCAAACTTGGAATAAATGGGACACAAGTGCGAAAGAAGCTTTGGTCGTGGCGTAACACCATACTGTTTGCTGTGAGCATATTCCTTATTCCATTGATCACGATGATTGCCTATTTCCCAGGTATGATGTTTATCACCGATTTCGACTATTCCAACGATGGATATCAATTCCTCTGGCTGACTTTTGGCGTAGGATTTTCGTTTGTCGTGTTGTTGACACTCATCATTGCAATTCTGAAATGGATGCTTCTTGGTAATATAAAAGAAGGGAATTATCCAATCAACAGCCTCTTTTATTACAAAAAGTGGTTTTTTGATCAATTGATGAAACTCAGCCTGCAAGTGCTTGGCACACTCTACACGACGCTTTATCTGCAATTCTGGTTTAAAATGCTGGGCGTGAAAATGGGGAAACGAGTAGAAATATCGACTGTAGAGTTTATCTCACCCGATTTGTTAGTGACAGGAGACGAATGTTTCTTGGCAGATTCTGTTTCAATAGGTGCTTCGCATGTCAGAAACGGATACATCGGTATTGCGAAGACGTACATCGGCAATCGCACATTCATAGGCAATAGTGCGGTGATTAGTCCAAATACAAAATTAGGAGATGATGTGTTAGTGGGTGTTTTGTCGAAAATAAGTAACGATGACCTACCTGCCAAAGATGGCACTTCGTGGTTTGGTTCGCCAGCTGTCTATTTACCCAAACGAGATATCAACCACGATTTCTCTGCAGAGCGTACCTACAAACCATCGCGCAAACTCTTTGCGATGCGTTATACCATTGAGTTCTTCAGGGTTATACTTCCTGCTACACTCTTTATTTCATTTGCTGCTTTGATCACCAATGTGGTTTCTTATCTGCAGGTCGAAAAAGATTTAGATGAACTTTTTCTACTCTTTCCGTTCCTTTACTTGGCAGCTGCGATTGGTGCAACATTGGTTACAGCACTGCTCAAATGGATCATCATTGGCAAATATACTCCAGCAAAGAAACCACTTTGGAGCAACTATGTGTGGCGAAGCGAACTGATAACAGGGATTTACGAGAATTTTTTAGTGCTATTCTTTCTGAACTTACTCACTGGAACACCTTTTATTAAATACCCGCTGCGAATGCTCGGATGTAAGATTGGCAAAGGTGTGTGCATATTCACTACCCAGATTACCGAATTTGATTTAGTGAAAGTAGGTGACCGCTCTGCTCTAAATGACAATTGTACCCTTCAAACTCACCTTTTCGAAGATCGGGTGATGAAAATGTCGTATGTCGATATTGGTGATGATTGCACTGTGGGAGGAATGGCAGTTGTGCTCTACGATTCGAAAATGGAAAACCGTTCCAGACTCGAACCGTTATCTGTGTTGATGAAAAGCGAAACATTGCCTGAAAACACCGTCTTTGTTGGTGCTCCTGC
>JBAXGL010000448.1:0-1523 GCA_037139375.1 Bacteroidales bacterium
A
Organism: Bacteroidales bacterium; assembly: GCA_037139375.1. Taxonomy (GTDB): domain Bacteria; phylum Bacteroidota; class Bacteroidia; order Bacteroidales; family UBA7332; genus CAXXIC01. The sequence continues at coordinate 2 of JBAXGL010000448.1, forward strand.
GTGTTATAGCTTGTCTGATTCAGTCAGGCTATAACATAATTATAAACTCAAAAAAAATAAAGAATATGAATAAGATAAAAAATAAATTATTCCCTATCATTACACTTGCTCTGGTTGCTACACTTAGTGCTTGTTTGAATGATGAAACGCCAAACAATTTAACTGTTGGCGCAGGAACAAAGGGTGGTGTAAGTCAGAACTTTGTTGAGGTTCATTTGACTTCTGGTGATAATACAAATGAGGTTAGTCGGGCTTACGATGCCGTAGATGCTGATGTTACAGTTACCAAATTAATTCCGATTAATTTAACTTCACCAGCAACGACAGATTTGACTGTAACTTTTCAATTGATGGATACAGTTAAAGCAAATAACGACACAACTGATTATAGAATTATGAAGTCATTCATTGAAGATGCAGGACTTGTACTTCCTGATTTGACTAAAATCACAATTTTAAATGCAAACAAAAAAGTAATAATTCCGGCAGGATCTTCAACAGGATATGTTTCTATTAAATTTAATCCTAAAAGTTTAATAGGCCAAACTACAATATTTGCTGTTAAAATTTCAGCAATTAGCGACAGCAAATATGCTATTAGTAGCTTGAAAAAAGGATTTGTTAAGATTGGGATTAAAAATCAATGGGATGGGCTTTATGAAGATAAAGGTTACTTTATTCACCCTAGTCTAGGAACTTCAACATTTGATTATTCTGGTATTGAATTTGCCACAATTGGCGCAAATGTTCTTGAAAAGTCAAATGCAGGTGACCGTGCTATACCAACTGATATAACTATTACTGATCAGACAATGGTAGTGAATGGAGAAACTGTTAATAAAGTTACAGTTTTCATTCCAGCCTATGCTACAGCTTATGGTCAAACAGATATAGAAGAATCAACTGGTAAGACCATGAACTATTACAATCCAGCAACAAAAACGTTTGAACTCTATTATTGGTATAATAATGCTGCTCACAGAAAAATTAGAGAAACACTTATTTATGAAGGAGTTAGATAATCTGATTATATAATATTAAAAAAGGAATTGCTATATTGGGCAATTCCTTTTTTTTATAGGACAAAACGAACACTAGTAATGTGATAAATATAATGTCGTATTTAGAACGCAAGACACTATGAAACAAAGTCGCCAAGAGTATGTTTTCTTTGTGTCATAGCGCCGTTGTGCCTTTCTTGGCAAGCCAAGCGGCAGAACAGCATTCTGATAATTATATTGTTCGCATTTTACGACATTAAATTGTTCATGCTACTTAAATTAAATTTCTAACCCTGTAATTTATACTTATAAAATTTTTATAATCTCTCTAATTGAGTCAACCGTAAATGTAGCCCGTTGATTTGGATTAGTTTTGCTGTATCGAAAATAAATTTGATCAATTCCTGCATTTTGTGCGCCAAGTATATCAGCTTCGTAGCTATCGCCAATCATAATGGTTTCTGAGGCATTAGCACCATTGAGTTGCAGAGCGTGTTCAAAAATCCGTTTATCAGGTTTCA
>JBAXGL010000449.1:0-1515 GCA_037139375.1 Bacteroidales bacterium
CGAGGATCATTCCGGCGTTGTATTCTGTTTGTTTTAGCAACATGGTGTAAATTATCCTCGACAGTTTATGCGCCGTCGTTAATGCAGCGCCTTGCCCACCCAGTCTTCCGCGCATTCTGCGATAGAAATCGCCAATTGGAGATTTGTTTGTGGATAAGCTAGAGGCTGCTTGCCTTAAATATTGACCTGCTTTATTCTTTTTCTTCATCATTTTGCTACTGATAATTCTTCCTCCGGATATTTTCGTATTGGGAGTCAGGTTTAACCAAGCTGCAAAGTGTTTGGGACTTTTCCATTTGCTCATATCTAAACCTACTTCCGCAATAAATCCCAATGCAGTTACTTCGTTTATGCCTGGTATTTTACACAAATTAACTCCTGCCATAGCAAGCAAATAAGGGGAAACAGCAAAATTAAATTGATTCTTTTTTGGGGTTGCCTTCGACTTTTTTTTTTCTTCCAGACAAGTAATGTCTCCTTCTTTTATTATCGCCACCTGTTTGATTAATTGCTGTTTTATCTTTTCTTCACAATTCTTAATCTGCATTTGATGAAATTCGTAATTTTCAACGGCTTGCTCTAACATAAAAAGATACTCCTCTTTCCAAATCCCCTGCACTGATTTGATTATTTCCTCTTGTGTAGCTTTAATTCTTGGATCGCAAAGCGTAACCAAAACTGAAGGGTCTCTCTCTCCTGAGATAATTGCCTTCACCATTTTCATTCCTGTTTTGCCTAGAATGTCACTGATAACGGTATGGATTTTAATGTTCATTAGTTCTAATGACTTTTGCATTCTCCTTACCGAATCTGCACCTAATAAAATTAAATTCTTGCGCTGTCGGATATAATCCCTTAACTTACGAATTTCGTTGTCTGGCTGAAAGCTTTTCTGTAACAATCCACAGGTATGCAACTTTTGAATCCAGATAGCGTCTGTGTCGTCTTTCTTTCGTCCGGTAACGTTTTTTACATGCTTGGCATTTACCAGATAGACATCTATCCCAGCCTCTTCAAGCAAAATGTAGAGTGCCAACCAATATATACCAGTACTTTCCAAGGCTGCCGTTGTAACTCCATTGTTTAAACAATAATCCACAATTTCATGTAAATCACATGTAAATGCCGAGGTCGTTTTTACCTCATGGCCACCTTTGCCATCGTTAATGGCCACACAATGCAGGGTGTCTCCTATATCAATTCCTGCTGCATGTGGATTAAATACGGGCAAACCAGTTCCAATCTTAACTACGCTTTTTTTTACTACTTCCTTTTTCATGTTTTTGATCTTAACTATGTTAAAAACAACACATAAAGTCACTTATATTCTGAAATTGATCTCCTATACGGTGTTTAAGAAAATACTTAACATCCAATTGTAATTTCAAGAAGTGCCTCGAACCAGACTTTTTGAAGGAATGTAACTTCCAAGATAAAACAGGTTTCTTATGCGTTGCAATTTTGCAAAGTTATCTGTTTTGAGGTTGGAGTTTCAAGACTCCCGATGACTTTTTG
>JBAXGL010000450.1:0-1513 GCA_037139375.1 Bacteroidales bacterium
TCGTTGCCGTTCACTGGAAGGCATGGTTTTGCTGAGCAAAATCAATCCCAACACCATTCAAAACGACCGGCAAATTGTGGAGCACGAACGAAACAAACTTCCCATAGAAGAGCTTGAAATACAATTGGATGAATCACGAAACACGTACCGAAGTTTTATTCTGCTGCAGCTTTTCGATTTCAAAAATATCGTCGGACAAACATCTCGTCTATTGACAGAAACCAAAGAAGTGGAATCATCGTTCAACGAAGAAACATTGCCGTATTTGAACGATTTATTGCGACAAGGTCAGACATTGCAGGAAGTTGCCGGAAAATTTCAGGGACAATTGCAACGCATACTTGTCTCACGACCGGTGAATGAAGAATACTTGCAGGAACGCATTGCTGCCGCCATTGATTTTTTTATGGAAAAGATGCAAAATCTTGCCGAAACACTGCACCAAACGCCTGCAATTTCGGATAGCAGGACAAATGGATCGGATTATACAGAAAATATTAAGATGATTTTCTCGAATATCACCCAGAAAATTTTCCTGATGAAGGGTCTGAAACTTAGATTCACGGTGGAAGATTATTTTATATTGAAAAACACTTTTATTCAACCCGAATTAAGCGTAAATGCTTATGCGAAAACCAGTTCGACAAAGAAACTTACTACTCGCCAACCTGAATTATACCGCCGTTTGATGACAGTACGAAATCAGTTGTGTGAACCTCGCGATTTACCGATTTACCTCGTTGCAGGAAGTCTGTCCTTGAACGAAATGTCGGATTATCTGCCTCAGAATGAGAAAGAGTTGTTGCAGATTAGCGGTTTTGGTCCGGCTAAAGTGGAGAAATACGGCAAAGCATTTTTGGATGTCATTCAGGCTTATTGCAAGGAGCATAAACTTGAATCGCTGATGCACGAAAAGCAAACCACAAAGCGTGAACGTAAAGAGAAAAAGCCCGTTGGCGAAACCTTCAAAACGACCCTGGAGCAGTACAAAGCAGGTAAAACGATTGAAGAAATAGCATTCTCTCGAAACCTTGCTAAAACAACCATTATCAGCCATTTGGAACGATACATTGTGTCGGGCGAACTGAGTATTGAAGAATTTGTTTCGCTGGACAAGCGTAAGAAAGCGATGGAAATGATAAAAAACGGAACAGAAACCGGTTCAATTTTCGAAATGCTAAATAGTTTTCTGGATTTTACCGAAGTAAAAATGATGATGGCATGGCTGCGTGGAGGCAAAAAATAAGTTGATAACTTATTATACTTCAGATTGTAGTACCTTTGCAGCATGAATCAACAAACTATTCTCAGCAAACTGGGCATTGAAACACTCAACCCAATGCAAAATGAGGCTTTTTCAACCATTCAGTCTCACTCCGAAGTGGTTTTGCTCTCGCCCACCGGAACCGGAAAAACGGTTGCATTTCTGCTACCCATAATTGATCAATTAAACGAAAGTTGTGCCGAAGTTCAGGTGATGATAGTTGTACCATCGCGCGAGTTAGCCCTTCAG